>NZ_JAUBPE010000065.1:0-47857 GCF_036700565.1 Microcoleus pseudofavosus SVA1_A4 | reverse complement strand
CATTCTCTCCCAGCGCGGTGGCTCTAGTTCTTCTTTTGCCACCGTTCTCATCTTTGGTTAGTCTAAACTACAGTAATAAGATGTATAGCCTTTGTAATAAAAGTTAACACACTGCCTTCTTGGGAGCATCCCATTTTTGCTTTCATATCATGGAGGGTTGCATCAGAATAATATATTTGGATGATATAGCGTGCGAGCGTCTCGCTCGCTATTACAAGTTTCCGACACTCGTAAGCTGTTCTGCATTTAAACTGCACAGTCAAAATTTGACAAAGTTCTTGTGGGGTGGGCGTCTCGCCCGCACAAAAAATGCAATTTAGATGTCGAACAGCTTAGTGTAGAGATCGAAATTTTAGACTCTGGTTCAAGCTCCCAGATTCATCTGTGGAGTCAATCGATTTTAGATTTTAGATTTTAGATTTTAGATTTAAGCATTGACCACACGGATAAATTCGGGGGGCAAGTTTCATCGGATACAGGTTTTTTATTTCTCCACGGATGAATCCGGGGGCTTGTATCCTGGATGCTTTCGGTCAATCGAAAATCGAAAATTGAAAATCGACTGACCGTATTTTACAGCGGTATACGCAAAGTGGGAGCGGTGCATAATTTTATACATTACAGTTAAGTAAACATAATTTGTGGCAGCAGACCTGATATGCTAAGTTTGTCTCACAACAGCAGCGAGTTAAGAAAAGCATAAGTTAATATATAGCTCTTCTGGGGTAGATGAGGTATGACTGATAATTGGTAATTGGAGTTGTTAGGCACTTATATCACTTACTGCATAAGCACGATCGGAGGGCTAGAGCATCGACTACGTACCTCACTTACTTGAGAACCGCTATATAAGACCGCAAGCTTGTTATCCCACTAAATTTTATATATGTAAGGCGTATGCCAGACCTCTCGACTTCGGCTTCAGAAAACTCCTCAAACCCCCAGCCAGCGCTGCTGCCGCCGATTTTAAGAATTTTGGCAGCATTTCCCGATTACGATCGGGGTAATAGATTGTACGCATCGGGAAGGTACGAAGCGGCAGTCATTTGCTACGGAAAAGCGGTTCAAATTAAGCCGGACTGGGCCAGGGCGTGGCTGAATCTGGGCAAAGCTTACAAGCAACTGCACTCCAACGCAGAAACGGTGGTCTGCTGCGATCGAGCTATTGCAATTAATCCAGAAGAATATTGGGCTTGGATGCTGCGCGGGACAGCGTTGTTAAATTTGCAGAATCACTCAGAAGCGATCGCGGCTTTCGACAAAGCAATTCAAATCAATCCAGAAAAGCACGAAGCCTGGTATCAGCGGGGCCGAGTTTTAGAGGAATTGCAGCAGTGGGATACAGCAGCAAGCTGTTACAAAAGAGCAACCCAAATTCATCCGAATTTGCCCGCGATGTGGTACCGGCAAGGCAACGTGTTGCTGCAAGCGGAGCGCTACGGTGAGGCCGTGGCGGCTTACGAGCGCGCGCTGAAACTCGTCCCCACTAATTGGGAAGCTTGGCTGAACCGAGGTTTGGCTCTGATGAAGGCGGAACGTTACGCTGAAGCTGTAACTTCTTACGATCGCGCCATTCAACTGCAACCGCAAAATAGTCTGGCTTGGTTCAATCGAGGCATTGCTTCAGCAAAATTGCACAAATATGCAGAAGCGGTGACAGCTTACGATCGCGTCCTGCAACTGCAACCCAACGACTGCGAAGCTTGGTTTTATAAAGGTATGGCCCTCAAACACCAGTGGCGCGATGGGGCAATTGCTTGTTTCGATCGAGCTATTAAAATCAATGCTTTTTATCCAGAAGCATGGATCGGGCGCGGTCAAACACTGTCAGAATCGAGAGATTATGAAGGAGCGATCGCAGCTTTTGACAAAGCCATTCAAATTAATCCGAACTTCCCCGAAGCTTGGCTGGGTAGAGGCATCGCCCTCGCAGAATTGGAACGCTACAAAGAGGCCATTATCGCTTACAGCAATGCCCTACAAATTGAAGGTAATTTTCTAGAAGCTTGGAATTTGCGAGGCGAAGCTCTAGAAAAATTGCAGCAATACGAAGAAGCGATCGCCTGTTTTGATAAAGTAATCTCTCTGAGTTCGGAAGCAGAAATTACATCAAAAGTAGGGTTGCAGCAAGGGGCGGCGCTCGAAAGATTGCAGCGTTACGAAGAAGCCGTCGCCGCTTACAACCGCGTAATTAAAATCGTGCCAGATAACTTTGAAGCTTGGTTAAAACGCGGTAACGCTCTGTCCACTTTGCAGCAGTACGAACAAGCTCTCGCATCATACGATCGAGCAATTACTATTTGGCCCGACAGCTATCAAGGCTGGGTGCAGCGAGGTCTCCTGCTGGGGAAAATGCAGCGCTATTCCGAAGCACTCGTCGCTTTTGACCAAGTGATTCAACTCAAGCCGGACAACTGGGAAGCTTGGGCGCAGCGGGGCGACGTTTTGCAAAAATTGCAGCGGACTCAAGATGCCATTAGCTCTTATGGAGTCGCCCTGGAAATCAAACCCGATTACTACGAAGCTCTAGTCAGTCGAGAAGAATTGAGGCTCAAGGATACAATCCCAGGAAAATGGTAATGAGAGCTTTCAAAGTAGTGCGAGCCCCTCGCACTCCTCAAACTTTTCCTCTTTTCTCTTCCTCTGCGTTCTCTGCGCCCTCTGCGGTTGATAAAAATCTAATTCACAAATCAAATACTATTGCGATATACGGATAAAGTTCGATCGCAGAAGTAATGATATCGTCTCCGGTAAAACAACCGTTATCACTCACATCAATTCCGGCTGCACCGGAATGACAAGCGAGGACACGGCAGTGCCGTTTCCCTACCGCGATAAATTGTAGGGAAACGGCACTGCCGTGTCCTCCGTTTATATCATTCCGATGAAGAGCGGAATTGATATCACATCTTGCACCATTCTCGCTTAACAGGCCCGATGTCAGTTATAACTGAGATCGGGTCCAATTCTCAATAAAACCCAATCAACCGGGTAACAGCGACGAAAAATCTCGGCTCTCAAGTTGATACCTCCGCAAGAAACCAAGCAGATAACGCCAAAAGTGCAAGATGTCAACTATCACGAATACTTTCTGTCGGAGATTGCCCGACGGCACCCAAAATTGAAAATTACGATCGCCAATGGCTGATTCTGCTGGCTTCATGTTATAGTAGTCGCTCAAGAATTAAATTCGGTTGCGTAGTTTGTTGGTGTTTATTTACAAGCGTCTCTCCGAATCTAACTCTCTGCACCCTAATGATTCTGGAGCTTTTATGTCGATTTACGTGGGTAATCTTTCTTATGAGGTATCGTCAGAGGACCTCAGCCAAGTATTTGCCGAGTACGGTACTGTCAGCCGCGTCCAAGTGCCAATGGACCGGGAAACAGGCAGGATGCGCGGTTTTGCTTTTGTGGAAATGGCAAGCGAGGCAGAAGAAGCAGCAGCCATCGCAGCTCTAGATGGTGCTGAGTGGATGGGCCGTGACTTGAAAGTCAACAAAGCCAAACCTCGCGAAGACAACAAACGCTCCTCGGGTGGTGGCGGCGGCTGGGGCGACAAAGATCGCTCTTCACGACGCTACTAAGCTTTGAGACTAAAAACTTGAGTTTTGGTAGTTGACAGCAGGTGCGAAGGCTGATTTTTTTTCGGGTTGTTCGATCGACCCATCATATCAAATCCGGTAGCATCGGAATTAATATTACCGAAATCAGGACACGGCACTGCCGTGTCCCTACAATTAATCTGGGTAGTCCAAGGGCACGGCGCCGTGTCCTGGGTATCATTCCGATGCAACCGGAAACGAGATCATATCAAATCCGCGCTTCATCGTCGGGCGAAAAATCGAGAAGGGCAGTCAACACTCAACCATCATTCAGTTTTTCGACTGACAGTTAACAGTCAACAGTCAACAGTCAACAATCACCTGACGGTGCAACCGGAATTTAGATAAGATATACTCCCAAACCTCTAAATCAGTTTGGCCCCCTCCTTCGAGGGGGCTTTGTTTTTGGCGAAAAATCCCGCCCGGTACGCCTGCGGCACATTTCCCAGCCTAACTCGCGATTCGATATCCTCTTAACTGCTTTTTTCAAGAGGCTTTCGGGACTTCTGGGCTCAACTCCTGTAAACTGTCAAGCTAGAAGTAAGCACAAAGAAAAGTTAGAATAACGGCAAAGTGATATTGCTCAAAAAAACAAACAATCTTTACTGAAAATTAGCCGAGAAAACCAGCCAGACCAGCAAATCTATTGATTTTGCCTGAATAAAGATGCCCAAGGTCTACAGCACGGCGGAACTTATTAAAATCCTCGAAGAAGAGCGCCAAGCCTGCTTGCACGGGCGACGCCTCAACTTGACTCAAACTCCTGCTACAGGCAACCCCGTGATTGACCGCTTTCTCAAATCTGAGGGCGTGCAGAAGTTCACTGCTTATCAAAATTTTAAGGCTGCCGTGCACGAATACCAGCGGGAACATCAAGTTTCTGGGATTGTGTGGCGGGAAATGGCGGTTAAAGGCTATAGTCTGCGCTATCCGGCAGTGGACGACCAATTAATAGCTTTGCCAGTTGATTTGATGACGCTGAAAGCGGCCAAGATTTCAATGTTGGAATTCTGGCAGCAGGTAACTGCGGGGATGGATTTGTATTTAAGCATTAACAGCGGGAAAGATTTTCGATCGATCGAGCCGGTTGACGTGGAGGCGATCGTCCAGCGCACAGAATGGGCCAGTCTCTCGAAGTGGGAAAAGTTGGATTTTCTAGAAATTTTGTTGCAGTTGGGCTGGGGGAAGCCGGAGGAAGCTTATTATAAGCGGGGATGGCCGACCTCGGGCAGCGAGTACATTCACGCCGTCAAACCCGGACAGCGGCCGATTTGTTAATTGGGAATTGGGAATTGGTAATTGCTAAGAAGATATCCTGAATTCAGAACCATTGACAACACAAGAAATTGAGGACACGGCAGTGCCGTGTCCCTACCTCAAAACATCGTAGCACCGGCGAAGGCTCGCCCGCCATCGCCCAATCCGATGTAACCATTGCCCGATTTGTAGGGACACGGCAGTGCCGTGTCCTGACTGTGGGTAATATCTGAAGAACTCATTTATTAACATCAGAAATTTGGCACAGCATCAAGCCAAACCACTGATTTGGATCTGTCCAAACTTGCACCGGCATTAAACCGCGCTGCGAAAGTTCTTCCTTTACAGTATTGAGATTGAACTTGCGCGATATTTCGCTGCGGATAGTTTCTCCTGCTGCAAATTCCACTGTTAAATTGAGAGCGCGCAACTGAACTGTTTGCGCTTTTTTACTTTTCAAGTGCATTTCAATTTGACATTCCTCTTGATTGTAAAAAGCCCAATGCTCGAACTGCGCCAAATCAAAATTTCCCTCATACCTCCGATTTAAATGCCGCAGCATATTCAAGTTAAATGCCGCCGTCACTCCTTGACTGTCATCGTAGGCAGGCTCTAAAATATCCTTAGATTTGTCCAAGTCAATTCCCAGCAAAAAATACTCTCCCGGCTGCAATGCACCGACAATTTGCGAGAAGAACAAATCGCATTCTCGAGCGTTGAGATTGCCGAGGGTACTGCCTAGAAAGCAAATCATTCGGGTTGGCAACGGCGACGGTGCAATTTTAGCTAAGGCTAATTCGTAAGTGCTCACAAGTCCGTGAATCTGGAGCGACGGATAATCTGCCAACAGTTGACAAGCGCTGCTTTCTAGGATAGTAGGACTGATGTCGATCGGCAAATAGTGCAGGGGATATTCCAGTTGGCTGTAAGCATCAAGAAGAATCCGAGTTTTGGTGGAACTGCCGCTGCCGAGTTCCACGATTTCGCACGGGCCCGTCAAATGGGCGATCGCCCCCGCGCACTCCTGCAAAATCGCCGTCTCAGTGCGTGTCAGGTAGTATTCTGGCAACTGGCAAATCAACTCGAACAGGTTTGATCCGCGATCGTCGTAGAAATACTTTGGAGGCAGGGATTTGGGGGTTTGAGTCAACCCGCTAACTGCATCGCTGCCAGCATTGATTTCTGCGGGTGTCGGTGCCGCAGCGCTCACCAGTCGCTCTAAGTGCAGCCGGTTTTCCTTTGTTGAGGCTGAGTTTGTCGTGTCGGACAGTCTTGGGGATTTCATAAAGTAATTTTTAGATGCACATATGGGTATAGCACGCCGTCGCGTTGCCAAATATCGCGCTCAAGTCAGATTTTTCATGCCGCTCTCCGTTATGTATTGTCTCACCGGATGGCGATCGCATCCACAATTAAAACTTAAAATTTATCCATAAAAATTATAAAATAATTAACCAAACTTGTTTTATTTGAGATTGTTACATGGAAAAAAGTTAGGCATTTCGCAAACATTTTTTTTGCCCAATACTCTCTCAATCCATTTATCTGATGTTCCTAACATAAGCTTTATAATGCAAGTATTAAGGAATTTATTCATCGGAAAATTCCGATGAATAAATTCGTGACTGTGAACAAATTTGATGGCAATTATAATTAACTAGCGAACTACTTAGCGCAGCGAAAACCAGAAATAATTTGCCGCACGCCCGGATAGTACCAATTCCGAAAACTAGATCGCAGTGCCTGCGGAAAAGTCGCCCAACTCCCGCCTTTCAAAACCCGGTGTTCTCCATCAAAATAAGCTTGAGAATATCCCCTGTAAGGATAACTTTCAAATCCCGGATAGGCGTCAAAAGTTGAAGCAGTCCACTCCCAAACATTACCCAACATATCGCAGCAGCCGATCGCACTTGCTCCTTTGGGAAAAGCATCAACTGGCGAGGTATTTGCCATATTATTGCCGTGATTGCACAGGCTGCCGTTTGGCTGTTCTTCTCCCCAAGGATAGATGCGATATTTTTGATTTGTGGCATCCCAACTCGCAGCTTTTTCCCATTCGGCTTCCGATGGCAAACGCTTGCCGGTGAAGTTGCAGTAAGCTTCGGCTTCGTACCAACTCACGCCGCAAACTGGATGGTTGTTGAAAGCTGGATTTTCTGACCAGTAAAGCGGTTGAGAGACTGGATCGGCTTGCAGCCATTTCCAGCCGTCTGCTGACCACCAATCAGGGTTTTGATAGCCGCCGGATTCCATGAAATCTCGGTATTGACCGCAAGTGACGGGATAGCGATCGATCGAGTATGCTTCTAAATAACACAAGTGGCGCGATCGCTCATTATCCAAAGCCTCAGCAGCATCGCTTCCCATGTAAAATTTCCCGCCCGGAATTTCAATCGCTGAATTGGGAATTGGGCATGGGGCATCGGGAATTGGGCATCGGGAATTGGGCATTAATATTCCTTCTTCCTTCTTCCTTCTTCCCCCTTGTAGATAATTATAATTAATCCGTGTATCCGTGTCCAAATCCGTTGCCGAACTTCCTTCTTCCTTCTCCTGCATTTGCAACACGAAAGCAACTGTCTCGCAGTGCTGACTTTCGTGCTGAATAATAAACCGCCAGAGACGTTCTTGCTCGTCGATCGGCGCTACTTCCAAATAATCTAACACCTTTTTTCTCACCGCGTCCAGATATAATTCAACTTCATGTAATGTCGGCAGAAAAACCCGTTGTTTTTTCGGTAAAATATCAGCAGCAAACAGTTGATGATACTCAGGAAAGACGGGTTTCAACCCTGCACACCGCTGCAACAGCCACAAATCTTCAGTATAAGCAATGTGACCTAAGTGCCAGCCCACCGGACTGAAATCAGGATGAGCTTGGCGGCAAAAAGTATCGTAATCGATGCCTGTAAATAGCTTGAAAGTGCCGCTTCGACAATGCTGCAAATCGCAATAAATTGCCTCTCTACAAGATTGGATAGATTTGGATATCACGATCTACTCCGGTACTGATAATGCTCTGGACTGGACACTCGTGCCAATTGCCAGCAAATAAAGGTTCAGAAGCAATGATGACAGAATCCGGGAAATTTAAATCGTCTCGCACCCAATAGAGGGAAGGAGGGGCTTTTTGGGAAGCAAAGCGAGAGGCAACGAGCTGGTGTCCGTCGCTGATAATTATATTAGCTGAAAATTCTACTTGGTGAAAGTTTGCTAGCTCTGCCAAAGTTTTCAGCGAGTTTTGCAAAGCAGCTTCTAGAGTCAGATTGGCGGCTGTCAATTCATTGACAAACAAGCCGAAGATATGCTCAGAATCGGTAGTGCCGTTAATTGATTGATAAACCGTATCGCTGAGCCGATCGCGAATTGGTCTGTAAAGAGTTTGCCGAAAATTCTTTACGAAGCCGTTGTGTACGAACAGCAGGCGATCGTTCTGAAACGGCTGACAGTTGCTCAAATCTATAGCTTGTCCTGAAGTTGCACTGCGAACATAGCCTAGAACACAGCCGGATTCAACATATCGACTGATACTCGGAAGGTTAACGTCGCTCCAAATTGGCTGTACATTTTTATAGGTAAACGGGTCAGTATCTAGGTGCGGGTGATACCAACCAATACCAAAACCGTCAGCATTGAGTACGCCAGAAGTCATTTCGCGGGGCTGGTAACTCTGCACAATTAGGGAATGTTCCGGCTTGTACAGAATAGCATCGAGTAAAATCGGCTCGCCGAGGTAGCCAAGCAAACGGCACATAAAGTTTTCAAAGCAAATGGATTAACATTGTAGGCCATTAGCCCGCAAATTGCCCGATCGCCCATCTTCAGCGTTGAGAACAGAGTTTTTTTATACTGCTGCCAGCATCGCAATACAAACGGTACAGTTAAAGTAGAACCCCAGCAGCACAAGGAGACTCTTGAATGTTCCTCGACGAACTCATCCCAATGGCCAAAGAATTGATCCAACAGCCGATCGCCTTCGCAGGCGGATTTTTTTCTGGCCTGCTTCGACTCAACCTTCACGAAGAGCCCGTTAAAAGCTGGATCGACGAGCAAGCCGGTTCAACATCATACACTGCACCCGCAGCCGAAGCCACCAATGGTAATAAAAGCACGGGGCCTCAGTCAATCTCGATCGACTAAGGAAAAACAGTAACTATTGCAGTCAGTACAAAGGGTTTGTCAATGCGGCAAACCCTTTTAGTCAGATACGATTAGCTTAGTTGTAAGCTAGATAGCACTTGACAGTAAAACGTACAGGTTATTATGTATAGCACAACAAGTTCTGTTCGATCGACATGACTATCTACATTGGAAATCTGTCTTACCGCGCCACCGAAGAAGACCTGAAAGCAGTATTTGCAGAGTACGGCACTGTCAAGCGAGTTGTCTTGCCAACCGACAGGGAAACCGGTCGGATGCGCGGTTTTGCATTTGTTGAGATGATGGAGGATGCCCAAGAAGACGCTGCAATTGCCGCATTAGACGGTGCAGAGTGGATGGGGCGCCCCTTGCGAGTGAACAAAGCTAAACCAAAAGAAGAGGGAAATCGAGGCGCAGGTATCAAGAGGAACGGCAAATATTAGTCCGCGATGCGGCGGTTGACATCCTCTCGAAACCCACCTGATGCACAAGTGCGCCAGTAGCGCCGAATTGCTAGCAGCAGTTGATTTTGGGGATGCAATGTCAAATCCGCTGCACAAAAACATCGACCTTTATGGGCTGCACTTGATTCATACTTTTCGATCGAGACAGAATTTACTCGCGGGAGTCTATAAACCCGATTTCTTCTCGGATACCTCGCTGCTAAAGCCAAGATTTATTAGGAGAAACCGGGTTGATGAATGTCTGTCTTAAAAAGAGTAAACTCGCCCTTTTTCATCAATATAAACTGACCGATCTTGCATGGTGCGGCTGTCCGATCTGGTGATGCGAATCGTCACAATGTTTTTCTGCGAGTCAACGTTATAGTCGTATTTCAAAGTTGTGGTTCCTCCTGTGGCATTAATCGGAATATTGGCAATGTCGCCGGTGCGATTGCTGATGCGAACAATGATGTTTTTGGTGACTCCGACGGGCAAGGATGACAAGCTGGCACCTGATTGACCGTATTCTAGGTTTAATCCTGTTTCATTTAACAGTCTGAGGGTAATGTTGCGACTATTGTCAACCTGCGCTTGAGGTTGCCAGAATCCGGGTTTTGTCCCGCCGTCAGTTGCAGGTTGAGATAATGCTGGGTGGGGATGCAGACAGCCGAGAGCGGCAAGTATTGCTGCGGTTGCAATAATTTTTGATTTCACTGTTTGTACCTCCGGGTAAAGTGTTGGTGATATTTCTATCCTAGCTTTAAAATCGGAGCTTTTGATAGCGGAAGGAAGAAGCAATATAAGAGCTCATGTTTGAGCAATTAATAACGTCCTCACCGTCAGGGCAGTTACTACAGCACTTTTGGTGGTAAGTAGGTACTAGCAGAGGTTTTTTTTAGGGACAGGGCGCCGTGTTGATACAGGTGTGACGTTTGGTGGCCAAATAGGACACGGCAGTGCCGTTTCCCTACGGTTACGTTTGGCGACCCCCGCCGGACACCGCACCGTGCCGTTTCCGTAATTCATGCCTGTAGGGACACGGCAGTGCCGTGTCCGGCGCCAGACAGGGCGCCGTGTTGATACAGGTGTGACGTTTGGTGGCTGCTTGCCAAAGCTATGATTTAGAGTAGAAACGGGGTTTCTGAGGTAAAGTGCGTCCGGGAGTAGTTAATTGTTAATTATCGATCGAGCGAGTTCTAGGAGAAGGCGCTGTTCGGCGCGGGCGATCGCCCTGCTAGTTTGTTCTACAGCATCGACATTGACCGAAATAGACGAAATCCCCCACCCCACAAAGGATTCAACTGTCTCGGGATACAATGTTGGAGCATCGCCGCAGATCGAGCAAGGAATGCCGACAGCCCGGGCCTGTCGGATTAATTGTTCGATCGCCCTCATCACTGCTCGATCGCGCCCGTTGAAACCACCTGCTACCTGTTCGGAGTCGCGGTGAATGCCTAACAAAAATTGAGTTAAATCGTTAGTGCCGATGGAAATTCCTTGAACTCCTGCTTTTACGTAATCTGGCAATAAAAATAACACCGAAGGAACTTCCGCCATAATCCACAGTTGAAACTCGGATGGCCGTTTTTTCCAAATAGTTTCTAAGCGCTGGCGGCAGTAGACAAACTCCTCAACAGAGCGCACGAAAGGCAAAATTAAATTGACATTTGTATGGCCTGACTCGCAGACTTTTTTAAGTACGCACAGTTCCCAATCAAATAACTCGGGTTCAAAGGTAGAGCTGAAACTGCCGTGGGTTCCTGATTCGCGCAAATCAAGAGAGCGATAAAATATCGGCTGCGGCGAAACTGCAGCAGCAAATAAACTGAGGCAATCCGCCATGCGATCGACAAATTCCGATTGGCGGCCGTTTTGCAACCAAACTTTGGGGTTTTGACAGTCCAAAGCTTCCAATGCCATTAATTCCGATCGCAGCAATCCGATGCCGTCTATTGGCAGATTTTTGAGGCGCTCGATCGAACTTGTTTGGCTGACATTAACTAGCAGTTGAGTAGCCGTTGGCGCGCCCCAAACTGATTCGGCAGGCTCAGCCCGTCGTGATTTATGCCCGGGATTGGACGATCGATCTGAGGTTGAAGATTGGTGGTTGGCTATTGACATTTTGGCGGCTGTACTGTATGTATCTGCATTTTTTACTGTGTCCCGAAGCCGGTTGCTGTCTGGTTTCTCGATCGCATCCTGTTCGGGGGTGGCAAAAACTTCTCCGCTATCGCCGTCTACCAACACCCTATCGCCCGAGGCGATCGCGCGAGTGGCCCCGGCAACTCCCACAACGGCGGGAATCCCCAATTCTCTGGCTAAAATAGCGCCGTGGGCTGTCATGCCTCCTTGTTCCGCAACTACCCCAGCAGCAACTTTCAGCCAAGGCAGCCAGTGCGGCTCGATTGTGCGGGCTACCAAAATGCCTCCGGCTAAGAATTGGGCGTTTTCTGGGTGGGAATTAGTCATAACTTGGGCTATTGCTTCAACTTTTCCTGATGCGGCAGCCAAACCTCTGAGGATCGCAGGAGTCCTGGCCTTGGCGATCGGCTTTTCCCATACCGACGCGACTTTTTCCCCTTTCAAAAGACGAACTTGAGTAAAATAAAAATGCGGTTCGCTGCTGTTTGCTGTCTGATTTATCGTCCACTCCAAGATCAAATCAGAGTCAAATTCTGCGCTCGCTTTTTTACTCAATTCAATGATTTCTTGCAGTTTCGATTCCTCTAAAACGTATTCTGTTTGTGCTTCCTTTCCCAGCGCTAAAACTTCCACGCAACTGTCAGCAAAATCAGGAAGTATAAATGGATAATGGGGAATTGGGAAAGCAGCAAAATTGCCGATATGCAGTTTTTTTTTCTGTTCTCCATCGCCGACTTTGAGATTGTAGGCTAATGTTTTGTAACCGAGCCGCTGGAATTTAACCGCGCCTGTTTCCGGCTGCACTTGATAGTAATCGGGGATAGTTTCTCCCCTAGCGAGGGACAATCCCAAACCGCTGGTGGCTTGGATTTCCCACTGTGCGCCCGCGTTAGTTTTCACCTCGCCCGCGGCGATTGCTTCTTGAAGTGGCTGCACCAAAACTGCGGGATTGATTTGCTGTAACAGCAGGCCGCACCGCTGCCAGTAAAATAGACTTTGGGCTCTGAACAGTTCTGCCCAAGCTCGTTTGATCCCGGCCCCAATGGCTTCTGGTTCTGCCCGTACTGCGTGATCTTCCAGGATTCCGGTTGTTTTCGGGTTCCAAGAAGCCAGCGCAGGGCGAAAAATTAAGGCTTTGGAGTTTGAGTTGAGTTGACAAACAGCAGACTCTAGGGTGGAGAGCAGTGAATCTGGCAGTTTGCCTGCGAGGATTTGGTGGCGGATGCTGCGGGCGATCGATTGCAGTTGTCTGGGTTCATCGACATTCAAGTGCAGGGAAGAGTGCGGCCAGTCAGCAAACAGCGGTTCTAGGCAGTCGATCGACTCTAAAAACTGCCAGAATGTTGTAGCCGGCACGACAAAACCCGGTACAACGGGATGATTTTTCTGGAGCAAACAGCTCAAGTAAAATGCTTTTTCTCCCACTGCATCTCGGTCTGAAGGTTGAATTTTGTCTAACCAGTAGAGGTTTTTCACGCTGCGAGCCTGTCCGTGGAAACAGATTGAATTTGATAGTTTTTCCCATTAATCACTTACCCCAATTTTAGGATGAACCAGCGAAAATGGACGGGATTAGTCAAATCTTTTCTCAATCTTTTTCTTAAGTCTAACTGTCCTCTTTGTCAGCGACCGGCCGCCGGAGAGTTTTGTCCGTACTGTCACAAGCAACTTCAGCGATGTCAGTTAGCAGATCCCGGTCGATTTTGGCATTCACAGCAGCGTGTTTTTGTGTGGGGCGAGTACGGCGGGACTCTGAAACGGGCGATCGCAGCTTTGAAATATGACGGCAATCCGCAATTAGCGAAACCTCTAGGCGGCTGGCTGGCGGAAGCTTGGCTGAGTTTTCCCGAATTGGCTATTGACAATTTAACAGTTGTACCGATTCCCATGCACAAAGAAAAGCTCAAGGAGCGCGGTTTTAACCAGGCGGAACTGTTGGCTGAAAGTTTTTGCGAGCTGACTAATTTGCCTTTGCAGCGGCACGGTTTGGATCGGGTGAAAAATACTCAGGCTTTATTCGCTCTGACAGCGCAGCAGCGGCAAGCGGAAATGAAAAATGCTTTAAGTTTGGGGAAAGATTTTCGCCGCCGGCTCCCGCGCGATCGAGTGCTGTTAGTTGATGATATTTACACTAGCGGTACTACGGTTAAGTCGGCCATTCAAATCTTGAAACAATCGGGAATTTCGGTTTACGGAACTGTAGCACTTGCAACTCCGAATAAGAGCGATCGGTAAGCTGTGACGGCCTTTAAATTTAAACAGGTTTGTAGTGAGGAGTAAAGTCATCGCTACAAACTTATAAGATCGATTCCGGCTGCGCCGGAATGACATAGAGGACACGGCAGTGCCGTTTCTTGCGCGCCAGATTAATTGTAGGGACACGGCAGTGCCGTGTCCCGATCTCGGGTAATATTAATTCCGATGCAACCGGAATTGTTATAACAAGATTTTTTGGGAATAAATAACGAACCGCGAAGACGCGAAGTCCGCGAAGGAAGAGAAAGAAGAGAGAGAGTTTAGGCTGAAAGTGGGAACTGCTTGCTGATGTTCCACCGACTGCCGTCGTGAAGCAGCAAAGTTAATGTTGAAGCGGTAAACTGAAAGTGGAGCGATCGATCTTTAAATTCCAACCAAGCAGCATCAAAATTTGGCTCGGTTAAATCGCTAAATGCCACAGTCATGTGCGGTACAAATGGGCGAAGTGGAGAAATTCGATCGACAATTCCCAAATTTGCTTCGATATAACTCATCAAATCTTTTTGAATTTCCAGCAATGCTGGCGATTTGACAACATCAACGTAAATGACGCGGGGAGCAAAAGCAGCAAAACCGGATAGAGTAACCGGAATTGACAGCCGGTTTGCAGAAAACTGGTTCAAACTTTCCTCTAATTTGGGAACATCCGCCGCCGGCCATTCAAAAGGAGGCTGTAGCGTGATGTGTGGTGGCGAATTCAAAGCGCGGCGACTGTTGTAGTGTTCCGCAAAATATAGTTTAATCTCAGTAATGTGCTGTTCAATATCGGGAGGCGGCACTAAAGCAATAAAAAATCGCTGTTTTGACTGGTTCATAGGATAACATCGCAGTTAAGAAAGGATGCTGGAAAATGGCATAGGTCGCATTTGCCCTCGACCCCATTCATCATCACCCATTCCCAATCTAAAATATAAAATCTAACATCCCAAATAAAAATGCCTTGGTTTGTCAAAATTGAGCAAGGAATTGTCGAAAAGCCTGTCTTTGACCAGTACGTGCCAGCTCACAGAGCTTATGTCCGAGAGTTGATTTCTAAAGGACACCGAGCGAAAACTGGCTACTGGGCGAGGCGGGGCGGCGGTATGTTGGTGTTTGAGGCGGGTTCGATGGATGAGGCAAAGGCGATCGTCGCTGAAGACCCCCTGGTGAAGAACGGTTGCGTTATTTATGAAATTTATCACTGGTGTGTGGTTGAAGAATAAATAACTGTGTTATACTCATAAATGAACTGGACCCACGCGATTCCAACGCCCAAATCTTGTCAGGACCGGAAGGTAGCAGCAACACGGGATGCTTGTAATAGGCGTGGTCTCCGGTTCACCCAGTTTTATGAGGTGTAGCTCCTATGCCTGGTTTCGGAGATATTTTACAAAAAGCAGTTTACCTTGGTGTCGGGCTAGCTTCCTATGCTGGTGAAAAAGCTGGCAGCAAGTTAACTGAATTGCGCACTGAAGCCCAAAAGCTGGCAGATGAATTGGTGAAGCGGGGCGAGATGTCAACGGAAGAAGCCCGCCGCTTTGTTGATGATATGGTACAACAGGCTCAGCAGCAGCAACCGCCCGTAGAACCGGCTGGGGACAAAAAACCCGCTGAACCTCGGCGGATTGAAATTGTTTCTGAGGAAGAAGATTTTTCAGCAAAAGATGCTAAAGAAACCGGTGGCGTAGATAAGCTCCGCGAACAGGTGCAGAATTTACAAGATGAATTGCGGCGGCTGAAGCGGGATTAAGCAGCAAAAAGCTCGCGCCGCAAAGCATGAAGGGAAGTCAGGATAATACTCTTGAGTTCCCTTTTTGAATATCTCCCTTGCCAGATGTGGACGGATATAAGGCAATAGGTAATAGAATTGAAAGTAGGTGCGATCGCCTCGCATGAGGCTGGCTGCACCTGTCTGTTAAATATTTTGCAATAGCAAGCTGTCAAATTCATGGAAGATTGGTCTAAAGATTTTTTTGGAGTAATGGAAAATGCTGTTGTTGAAGTAGAGCATTTTTTCACCGACATCAGCGAAGAATTTGTCGAAATGCTGGACGTTTTGGCAAAGATTTCGGAAGAGTTTACAGAACAAGTACAAAATAATCTGATTAACGACATTGATGGTTATTTCAATGAATTTGACGGTTATTTCAATGAATTTCTGGAACCGATAATTGAAATTTGCCGGGACTTTGACCCGCAATTTGATGAGATAGATTTGTCGATGGTGACTTATGTAGACCCTTCGCCGACGCAGCAGCCGGCTTGTCGCGGTTGTAGCAACTATCACGGTCAAGTTTACGGGGGAAATTTGTTGGTTTGTGCGATGCACCCTACTGGTGTGGAATCTGAGAGTTGCGCTGATTGGGAAGCTGACAGCGATATGAATTTTTAATGTCGGAGTTGAGTTTTTGAGGGGTTAATTGTTTATGGTAACGTCAATTCAGTCTCCGTCAAAGATTTCTCTCGAAGAGTTTCTGCTGCTTCCAGAAACTAAGCCTGCTAGCGAGTATGTTGACGGTCAAATTTATCAAAAAGCTATGCCGCAAGGAAAACACAGTACGTTACAATTCGAGTTTCCATCGGTTATTAATCGAGTTGGCAAACCGCAGAAGTTAGCTTATGCGTTTCCCGAATTGCGTTGCACTTTTGGGGGACGTTCTATTGTTCCAGATATAGCAGTGTTTGAGTGGTCGCGCATTCCTCTCAATGCTAATGGAGAAATAGAAAATAGGTTTGAAATTGTGCCGGATTGGACAATTGAGATTTTATCGCCGGATCAAAATCCAACTCGGGTCATTAATAATATTTTGTTTTGCTTAAATCACAATGCTAAACTGGGTTGGTTGATTGACCCGGAAGAAAAATTAGTTCTGGTTTTTAAACCGCAGCAGCAACCAGAGGCGAAGGAGAATCAGGATGTTTTACCTGTGCTCGATGTGCTGTCGGGTTTGCAACTGTCGGCGGATGATTTGTTTGGTCTGTTAAGTTTCGATCGCCCGTGAGTTACAGTTGAGTATAGGGAATTTTGCATCTAACGGCATTGAAAGGTGAATCGCTCAACGGCTAATAATTCGCAATTTGGGTTTCCGAGAATGCCGCCACCGCTGCAATTGCGGCAGTATCAGCGAGTGGCGGTTGCTAATTGGTTTGCGAATCAGGGACGCGGTACCCTGAAGATGGCGACGGGTAGCGGCAAGACGATTACTGCGCTGGCGATCGCCACTGAATTATACCACAAAATTAACCTGCAAGTCCTGCTCGTAATTTGCCCTTACTGCCACCTGGTGAATCAATGGGCGCGCGAATCCCAGAAATTTGGTTTAAAACCTATTTTGGCTTTTGATAGCGCCCGCAGTTGGCAGAATAAGCTGGCTGCGGGTTTGTATGAAGTGCGATCGGACGATCGGGCATTTCTCACAATCATCACCACTAACGCCACATTAATGTCCGATAATTTGCAATCGCAACTCCGCTATTTCCCAGAAAAAACCCTGATTATTGGAGACGAAGTTCACAACCTAGGTGCGCCCCGTTTAGGACAAAGTTTGCCGCGCAATATTGGACTGCGACTCGCCCTTTCCGCCACCCCAGAAAGGCATTTCGACGAACAGGGAACAGAAGCTATTTTAGATTATTTCGGCCCTGTTTTGCAGCCGGAACTCACCTTAGCAGATGCCATCCGCCAAAAAGCATTAGTACATTATTTATACTATCCGATTTTGGTAGAATTGACCGAATCCGAAACCCGCAAATATTCCCGCTTAACTCAAAAGATTGGCTGGGCGCTTTGGGGCGATGAAAAAGTAGAAGAAAACGATGCTTTAACGACTTTATTAATTCAGCGAGCTCGCTTAATTGGAGCGGCGGCCAATAAATTAACAGCGCTGCGAGAATTAATGATTCACCGTCTCGACACAGCCCACACTTTATTTTACTGCGGCGACGGCTCTGTCGAAGCAGGTGCGCGCCGAAATAACAACCGCCAGCTAACAGAAACCGCGAAGTTATTGGGTTCAGAATTAGGCTATCGAGTTAACACTTATACGGCGGCGACTCCTCTAGCAGAAAGAGAACGATTGCGCCGAGAATTTGAGAGCGGAGAATTGCAAGGTTTAGTAGCGATTCGCTGTTTGGATGAGGGCGTTGATATTCCAGCAATTCGCAATGCTGTAATTTTAGCAAGCAGCAGCAATCCGCGCCAGTTTATTCAGCGCCGGGGACGGATTTTGCGGCCGCATCCCGGCAAAGAAAGGGCAACTTTATTCGACATGATAGTTTTGCCTCCAGATTTGGGTCGGGAAACCTTAGAAGTCGAGCGCAATTTGCTGCGAAAAGAGTTGAGGCGGTTCTTGGAATTTGCCGATTTAGCCGACAATGCTGGAGAAGCTAGGGTGAAATTGCTGCAAATTCAGAGACGTTACGGATTGTTAGATATTTGACATTTATTCGGGTTCGGTTTATGTTAAAAATATAGAATTATTTGATCGCAGTTTGAGTTGCTAGTTTTTAACATTTGCCAAAAAAACATGACTGAAAATCTGAATGAAAATCTAATTATGGCTTTTAGATATGAAGATAGTGCGATCGTATCCGTACCGACAAGCATTTTAGCAGAAAAGCGTTCTTCTTATCAAACTCATCAGGAATTGAGCGACGTACAGGAACCAATTACTAGCGCGCCGACAGAAGTTAGGCAAATTATCGAGCGCGTATTGGAACTTGAAAAAGATAAGCTATACATGAAATCTCCCCGCTATATTAGCGATGACATTTTGAAAATTATTAAGGAAGCAATTGTATGAAGTTAATTTCAATTAGTCTGTGCAATTTTCGGCAGTTTCACGGCAAAACTCCAGAAATTAAGCTGGCTTGGGGCGAGCGAAATATTACAGTAATTCACGGTAATAACGGTGCTGGCAAAACTGCCTTGATGAATGCCTTTACGTGGGGACTTTACGGAAAATATAGCGCGGCTGTTGCTGCGGAAGAACAATTAGTCAATAAACGCGCTATTGCGGAAGCAAAACCGGGCAAAAGAGTAGATTGTTGGGTGGAAATCGTATTTGAACACGACAGCAAGCGCTACAAAACAAAGCGTAGTTGTCGCGCTTATAAAAGTGAAAATACTGTAGAGTACAGCAAAAGCGAATTGTCGATGCAGGTAGTGAGGGATGACGGTCGCTGTGTGCTACCGCCGCAACATCCAGATGATATTATCGGACGGATTTTGCCGGAAAGCTTGCATCAATATTTCTTTTTTGACGGGGAGCGAATCGAGCAAATTGTTCGGCACGATAAGAAAGCAGAAATTGCTGAAGCTACTAAGGAATTGCTGGGAGTAGAGGTGTTGAATCGCTCGATCCGACATTTGGGAGATGCCAAAAAGTCTCTAGAAACTGATTTGACAATGATTGGCGGTTCCGAAATCAAGAAACTTTTAAAAAATAAGCAAAACGCTCAGGAAGAGGTTGAACAACGTTTACAAAAACAAGTGGAGATTGAGCAAGAATTGACTCATCAAGGTGAATTAAAAAAAGCAGTTAACGGTAATTTGCGGGAACTCAGTGGTGCTGCTGAGTGGCAAAAGTTGCGAGAGGAATTGGGAAAGCAAGGGAGTTTATTTAAGCAACAAATTGTTCTAGCTTCAGATGCGATGAAACGAGCAATTTCTCTGCGGGGTTACGCGGTATTTTTGTCGGAGGCGGCGGCTGAATTTGAAGTGATTGTCGGTGGCTTGCGGGAAAAAGGCTCGTTGTTTTCGGGGATTCAGCGGCCGTTTTTGGAAGAGTTATTAGCGCAGCAGCGGTGTATCTGCGGTGCGGAATTAGTGGAGGGTTCTGAAGCTTGCCAAAATGTTACCGGTTGGATGGATAAAGCGGGTGTTGGCGATGTGGAAGAAACTACTATTCGGATTAGCGATCGAGTAAATGAAATTGATAGGCAAGTGGCTGATTTTTGGGAGGATATCGATCGGCAGCAAGGCAATATCAGCCGCGACAGAACCGAACTTTCTCGGGTGGAAACGCAGTTAGACGATATTCACAACAAGCTGCGAAATTTTCCTGACGAGGATGTCAGCCGCTTGCAAAAGCGCTTGGATGAAATTGAGACAAAAATTGGCGATTTGCACCGGGAAACTGGCTCTAACCAGCAGCAGATTGAGAGTTTGAATGCGTCGGTTGTGGCTTTGGACAAGCAAATCGACAAGCAGCAACTGAATGAGCAAAGGCAAGTATTAGCCCAGCGGCGGATTGCTGCGACTCAGGATGCGATCGATCGCCTAACTGAAGTGCGATCGCGCTTAGAAAAACAGTTTTGTTCTCAGTTAGAAAAGCGGGTGCAAGATATTTTTAGTCAAATTTCTTTTACTCCTTACATCCCCAAGTTGAGCGATAAATACGAACTGACGCTAATAGAAAATACCTCTGGAAAAGAATCTTTAGTGGCCGCTTCTACAGGAGAAAATCAAATTCTCAGTTTGTCGTTTATCGGCGGGATTATTGAGGGCGTGCGGGAGTGGAGTCAAAAGAATACTTTGATGGGCCCTGATAGCAGTACGTTTCCAATTGTGATGGATTCTCCCTTTGGGAGTTTGGACGAGATTTATCGCAAGCAAATCGCGAATAAGCTGCCGAAGTTGGCGAATCAATTGGTCGTTTTGGTAACTAAAACTCAGTGGCGGGGAGAAGTTGCTCGAGAGATGGAAAGTTGCATTGGCCGGGAATACGTGCTGGTGTACAATTCTCCGAAAGCTGATTGCGAAGAAGATGCGATCGAACTGGGCGGGACGCGCTATCCTTTAGTTAGGCGCAGTCCGAATGAATTTGAATATACGGAAATTGTAGAGGTGGATTATGGCTTCTAGTTCGGCAATTACGCAGGTTTTGGCAACGGATATTTGGCTGAAGGCGACGTGGGAAGAGTTTCTGGCGTTTACTGAGGATTCAAATTACGAAAAGGGCAAGTTTTATTATTATTAAGAACAGATGAGGGTAGAAATGTCACCAGTCAGGCCGCGTCATGGGCGTCAAAATTCTATCGTTCCCTATGCAATTATCCTTTTTGCTACTTTCAGAAATATCCGAGTAGTTCAGTTTACTAATACCAGTTTTCGCAAAGCAGGTATTGGCGAGTTTCAACCCGATCTAGCTTACTACATTGGTTCTGATTTGAGAGTGCCTCCTGATGACAGCAATTCACCTGTTGATTTGAATGAATACGATCCAGTTTGGTAGTAGAAATTGGTGCGTCTTCTTTTAACGATGATTTAGGCGGCAAGCGGTTGCTTTATGAAGGCGCAGGAATAGGTGAATAGTGGGTGAATAATGCGAACAGGCGGCAGGTTTTTGCCTTTGCTATTAATGGCGGAGGTAGCGGAAGGATTCAAAGTTCGCTGGTTTTACCGGGGCTGGAAATAGCTTTAGTTGAGGAAGCTTTGAACCGGAGTCTGACGGAAGATGACGCGGAAATTAATCGCCGCTGGTTGATTCAAACTTTTAGTCAAGGTTGAAGGAGTGTTTAAAGTGGGAAAACAGTACAATAAATTGGTGCGCGATCGCATTCCTGAAATTATTCGCAAAAGCGGGAATGAATGCGAGTTTGTAATTTTGTCCGATGCAGAATACTGTCAAGCTTTACGACAGAAATTGATTGAGGAAGCGGCGGAAGCGGCGGAGGCCCACGGGGAGGATTTGGTGGCGGAATTGGCTGATTTGTATGAGGTGATAGATGCGGTGATGGTCAGTTTTGGGATTTCGGGCGATCGACTTTGGGCGGAACAAGTGAAGCGGCGGGAAGCAAGAGGAGGTTTTGCACAAAAAATTATGTTGTTGCGGACAATAAGTATAAAATAACTTGGGCAGCTTATATACAGCGTATTCCAGGTTTGTGAAGTGTAGGGACACGGCAGTGCCGTGTCCCTACTAACGATAGGCGAGTGTACTTCATAAATGTGGAATCTGCTGTATGTTATTACGCGATCGCCCAAAAAACATTTAATTAAAATTAAAATTTATCCCTGCACAGGTAAAACGATCGCAAACTCAGTGCCAACTCCAGGCTCCGCAATCACCTCGATGGTTCCGCCATGTTTTTCAACCGCAATCTGACGGGCAATTGCCAACCCCAATCCTGTTCCTTTGCCGACACCTTTCGTGGTGAACAAATGGTCGAATATCTGCTGTTTCACTTCCTCTTTCATCCCGGTGCCGTTATCAGCAATTTTAATTTGAATGTACCCTTCGCCCATTACATCAGTGCAAATCGTGATGCGGTTGGGATTGGCGGAAATTTCGCTAAAACTGCGTCCTAGATTTGACTCTTCTAAGGCATCGATCGCATTCGCAAGCAGGTTCATGAAAACTTGATTCAATTGACCGGGAAAACATTCGATTTTAGGGAGATTGCCGTATTTAGTCATCACTTCGATCGGCGGACGCTGTTCGTTTGCTTTGAGGCGGTGTTTCAAAATTAAAATAGCGCTATTAATGCCTTCGTGAATATTAAAAGGAACTTTGTAGTCTTTGTCGCCTCGGGAGAAGGTACGCAAACTGGTGCTGATGCTGCAAATGCGATCGCACCCGACTTGCATGGAATCAATCATCTTCGGTAAATCTTCCAAGAGATAATCGAGGTCTATCTCTTCGGCATGGTCGGCAATATCCGATTTCGGTGCATCGGAGCGATACAATTCTAAGTGTTCTATAACATCTGCCAAACTCCTTTTAGCTTCGCTTAAATTGCCAGAAATAAACCCAATGGGATTGTTAATTTCGTGGGCGACTCCGGCGACTAAATTGCCCAATGCCGACATTTTCTCGCTTTGCACGATTTGCAGTTGCGCTTGCTGTAAATTTTTTAAAGTTTGTTCGAGCTGTTGATTTTGCTCTTGCAAAAGTTCCGCTGCTTGCTTGCGCTCTGTGGCATCAACACCCAAACCAATAATCCCGATCGTCTCGCCCTGGGAATTTTTTAACTGCACTTTCGTGATTTCTAAATAGTGTAGTTTGCCGTCAACAAGTCTGAGAGTTTCGCTGGAGTAATGCGGCAACTCTTGGGCAAGGCAGGCGGCATCTGAAACCATACATCCCGCTGCATCCTCTCCCATTATATCTTTGTAATGATCGACAGCTAGGAAAGCGCTCACAGGCACGCCCACATCTTGAGAAAAGGTTTTGTTCAAAAACTGTACTTTACCCCTGGGATTAACCATCCAAATCCAAATCGGAGCGACATTAATAATCGCTTGGAGCATTTTTTTCTGCTCGGCAAGCTGAGCTTCAGTTCGGCTGAATTTTTCTAGCGATCGCTCTAATTGTTGGCTGTAATCCTGATATTTTTTAGAGAGCAGAGCATTTTGCAAACTGATGGCTGCCTGGCAACACAGAAGATTGAGAAGTTGCAGGCGATCGCGGGTAAAAACTCTTGCGGTTAACCGATTTTCTAGATACAAAATGCCGACTAAGTTACCTCGATCGAGAACCGGCCAACACAACAGGCTCTGCGGTTCGTATTTGAGGATGTAGGAGTCGGAATCCCAATCACATTTTTGAGGGATGTCCCGAACAATCACAGGTTTCAACAAGTTTTTAACGCAGTCAACAATTTTGAGGGGCAGGATATCGCTGTTTTCATCGAGTGCAGCAGATTGTAAGCCGATCGCCTTCTGGACGCCCGAATTGTCGATCGCGCTCGTAGCAGCGATTTCCCATTGATTGCCGTTTGGCTTTAGCAGCACTGCTTTGTCAGCTCCTGTATTGCTCATCGCCAGTTGCATCAGTTTGGCAATCAGTCGATCGATATCTCTTTCACTAGATAGCGCTTGACAAGCTTTTAGTAGAGTTGAAAAACTTCCGAAATCTGAGACACTCGCCGACACAGACCGATAAATGGATGGCAGAATGGATGGATGCACCGATTGATTTTGGTTGGCAGGTGTTGCGAAAGTTGCTAATGGATTTGCAGCGAGTTTTGCTGGCTGCAAAATCGGTTCCAACAATTGAGGATAGCGTTTTTCTAAGTCATCAATTTTGCCTCGATCTCCCCAGCGGACATAGCAATCATAGGCATCTATCATGTAGACTCGCGCAATTTTTTCTCTTCCCAATGACAGGTAAAACTTAGCAGCGAGTTCGCAGGCAAGAGCTTCTTCATTCAAATATTCGTTAGCTTTAGCTCCGGTAATAGCTCGATCGTACAGTTCCATTGCTTCTGCTGTCTGCCCCAAAACGCGGAGCCATTCTGCCTCCACCAGATCGAACTTGTGTTGGTAATTGAGCGGGGTATGGTGCGCGAATTCTTTGAGTTTTTTCTGACTAGCCCCAACGCGCTTAAGGATTTTTTGGCGCTCCGTCGGTGCGGCACCTGCATAGATTGCCAAATGTGCCAGCGCATCGTAAAAGTCGTGCATCATCGTTACTACCATCGAAACACAATTCCTCGGATAAGGTTTGCCTCCATTTCCCCTGTCGATTGGCTTCGGATTACGGCTCGAATATATCGCGAATCCGCGGCCTCTTTTCGATCAATTTTATACCGCTCAATCTGGCAGGTAACACTCAAGATAAATTTAAATATTGGGAGGTTTCATATATTTGTAAATAACAGGGTTCCGTTCGAGTCCGCCTTTGAATGTCTGTTCGCTTGAAGACTATTTCGACCGATGCAATTAACGGCCGCTGATGCAACTTTATGGTATTTTGGCAGCACCGCGTCCCGGAAATCCTCCGCGACAAGGACGTACGTTTGAGCATTTTAGCGGCGGGTTGCCGGTCTTTCTCGCGCACCGCGCGATCGACCGCCGAGCGAGAATCGGTGTACAATTGCGCGATCGGGCGATATCCAGGCATTACCGCAGTCAAATTTACTAGCTCTACTGTTGCTTCCATATCGGCTGACTTCAACCCCGACATTAACTTAAAAAAAGCTAGTGTATATATCTTAGGGTATAAACAGCATAGTTTTCGATCGACCGAACGAAAATTCCACTTATTTGCTAAGAACAACATTTTATACTTTGGCGATCGGGATTCGAGCCTGTTACTTACGTATAAGTTTCTGCAGTTAATCTCAAATGCGGTTAAATGAACCCGAAATACCGTAGGAACACGGCAGTCTCGTGTCTTGATAAATACAATGTTTAATTAAGTGAATTTTTTAATATAGCTCGATCGCCCAAATTTCCGATACCTGATGAAAAAATTGTTACCTTAAAAAGTCAAAATACAATCTATATAAATTATCAAGAATCCGTCGTGAAATGAGTAGCACTCCAGTCCCCACCTAGAAAAGTGCCGGCTGTTTCATTCTGCTGAAACCCGCCCTGCACTCTACTTTCGGGCTAATAGCCCTCCCAGGGGTTAAAATTGAATCAAATCCTAATATGCAGTAGTCTTCAGAGGAAATTTGCTAAATTCCGACAGGGATTAAAACCCCTGTCGGAATGTAGCTTCCAGAAAAGGAAACAGCGTTATTTGAGATTAGTCGATCGCGTCTGCCGCTCGTTGAGTTCTGTGAATATCTCGATTCACTTTCGAGCGAAAATTATCCGAGGCATCTTCAGCGTTCTATCTTGCATCTCGCGCTGCATCATTGATATTTTATTGGCCGCCGCTGGTATTATATCTCAGAGACTCAGTACCCTCTGCTGCTCTTTCTTTGGCTCCCTCGGTGGCTTCTTTAACAATATCTTTCGCTCCCTTCAAGCCTTCGCGAGTGTTTTCTTTAAGATTAGCAAAGCCTTTTTTGGTTTTGTCGCCAAAGTCATCAGCTTTGCGCTGAGCCGTGCGAGCATTCTCATTCAGCTTTTCGCCAACTTGGTCTAGTTTGTCTGACGCATCGTCTCCTACCCGGCGCACGTTTTCGCCCACATTGCTGCTAGATTTGGTGTCGATGCGGTGCTGCGCTTGCTCTTTGAGAAGCTGAGCTTTTGCTTCTGCTGATGTCACCTTTTGGTTTCTGGGATCGACATCGCTGTAGTTGTTCATGCCGCCTTTGTATTCGGAAGTTACAGCCCCACTCGGCACTTCTTCTCTAATTTTGTCGGAAGTTCTTCCTGCCACTACATCAGTTTTTCCTGCCGTTACATCAGTTTTTCCTGCCGTTACATCAGGGCGGCTGCAGGCCGTACTCACTAATACTAAAATGCCAGCCAGAAACACTGTTAAAATTTGTACAGCTCGAATTTTTTTCAGAAATGCAGTTAGTCTGTTCATAAAAATGATCCTTTCTATTGTGAAATGTTCAAACGCCTGGTGGTTCTGTAGATGGCTAGCATTACAAAATTAGGCACTTAAACACTTTTTTTAGTATACGAATAGAAACAGCAGCTTTTCATCTATCTCAAGTTAGATTCCTCAAGTTATAGTAGAAGGAACTTCGGCAACGGATTCGGGTAAAAATCAGGAATCAGGAATCAGGAATGGACAATTCTCAATCTTCTACCAATTATTAAAAGTCGCAGCACCCCGTGCCGGACACGGCAATGACGTTTCCCTACATGGCTGTTTGGTTCTCTGCGCGCGCACTATGTTGAAATGTTTTGCGTTTTGGACTCAAAAAAAACCTTCCAGTCAGGAACCAGAAGGCAGTGAATGTATGATCTCAAGTACAACAAGGTCTTTAATCGCAATTGTCGCGACCCATCCCGATCGCACACATCTGTCTAATGGCTGAAAGTATCTGCACAGTTGCTACGGATTTTGAATTGCTGTTTTTAGACTCTTGCAGAATTCGCCGATCGCTTCTAAACCCTGTTCTGGAGTGCCTTGGGCCAAGCGCTTCACAAAAGCACTGCCAACAATCACAGCGTCTGCACCCCATTCTTTCACTTGGCGAGCGTGTTCGGGTTGCGATATACCAAACCCGACACCGATGGGTTTGTCGGTGACGCTGCGGAGTTCTTGCAGCAACTCTTTTGCTCTCGTTTCTAAGCCTTCGCGCACTCCCGTAACCCCCGTCACGCTGACTAAGTAAATAAATCCTTGAGACTGGCGAGCGATCGCTTCTATGCGACTTTTGGGACTTGTGGGAGCAACTAATAATGTTAGTTCAATCCCTAATTTGTTGGCAGGTTGGATGAGACTGTCGGCTTCTTCTAAGGGCAAGTCCGGTACAACCAATCCCTGAACTCCGGCACTTTTGATTTGCTGCAAGAAGGTTTCTATACCTCGGTACAAAATCGGGTTGTAGTATGTGAAGAGAATGATGGGCGATCGCAAATTCGGACTAACTTTCGCTACCATTTCCAGCACCGAATCTAACCGCGTTCCCCGCTGCAAGGCCCTTGTAGCGGCGGCTTGAATCACCGGGCCGTCAGCTAGCGGGTCAGAATAGGGAACGCCAAGCTCGATCGCATCTGCACCGTTATCATCCAAAATTTGCAGTGCTTTAGCCGTTGTCTCCAAGTCTGGGTCGCCAGCAGTAATAAAAGGAATCAATGCACATTGGTTGCTTTTGCGCAACGTTTCCAAACAATTAGAAATAGTCATTAGGCAGTTGGTTGTTGGCAGTTGGTTGTTGGTTGTTGGCAGTTGGTTGTTGGCAGTTGGTTGTTGGTTGTTGGCAGTTAGTTGTTGGTTGTTGGTATTAGCTAATAACAACTAATATCATGTCCGATCGATTAACCATAATATCCCGGTCGGGGCGGGTTTTTGAGATTGTCAATTATTGGCAGGTATTGTTGGCTCACGGGCCCCTACAAAAATCGCGGTCGCTCGACCGGACATGATATAACCACTAACCACTGACAACTAACCACTAACCACTGACAATTGACAACTGACAACTAACCACTGACTAATTATCTTTTTCCTGCTCTATTTCGGCTTGAAGTTTGGCTAATTCTTCAGGAGTGAGTTCATCTAGCTGCTTCTGCAAGACAGCTTCTTTGTAGTCTTGCAGTTGCTGACTGTAGGTCATATTTTGAGTCAGTGCTCGAAATAAATAAGTCACCAGCCAGCCAATCAAGCCGGCGACCAAAAACAACTGACTCCAAATCCCTGCATTCATACTGTCGAGTCCGGCAAATTGCAGCAGCAAGTAGACAAACCCACCTGCTACAAAAAAGCCGAGACTGATTCCAATTACGTCAATACGTCGCATTTAGGCTTCTATCTGCCGCCGTTTGGGGCGAAAATTCAAAAACGGAGCTAGGAGAAACATACCTGGGAAGAAGAAGAACATCAAGAAGTACATGAAGCCGCGCTCAAAAGAGGTGGCCACGTACCAGCGGCTGTTCAGGTAAGCGTAGGTGGCCGCGGGTACTACCAGGAAGTAGGCTCCTGCAAAGACGGCGTAAAGCAGTAAGGTAATATACATAGATTTGCTTTAGGGGAATAATAACAAGGGTAAGTGGATTGACACGCTCCGCGATCGCTGGTTAACTATTGTACCGCTTGGGGAGATGCAGCGCGACTTTTGGGAATTTTTTGATTAGGGGTTGCGTAAATTGGGGTTTTGGCTGTAGAATAAAAGGCTGTTGTTGTCAGTGGCTCAAACCCACAACAATTTCACAGAAGGGGGGCGTGGCGGAATGGTAGACGCTACGGACTTAAAATCCGTTGACCCGAAACGGTCGTGTGGGTTCAAGTCCCTCCGCCCCCATCCATTTCAATCATTTGTGATATCAATTCCGGTTGCACCGGAATGATTGTTGACTGTTGACTGTTGACTGTTGACTGTTGACTGTTGACTGTTGATATCGTTTCCGGTTGCACGAGCGACATGATATACAGGACACGGCAGTGCCGTTTCCCTACAAATAATCGGGGTAGGGAAACGGCACTGCCGTGTCCTCGGTATCATTCCGATGCAACCGGAAACGATATGAGTCAATGGTTTCAGATTTATTGTCACCAATAGTTCTGTTTTCCGCTCAATTTTCGCGCTATTCGACTGCCGGAGCTGAGTTTTTATTTTCCTCCCGCTCGCCCCGCGTGATATTACGCAGCAAGGGGCAAAGTAATTACAAATTCCGTGCCCTGTCCTATTTGAGAATTTACCTCAATTTTGCCTTGATGCTTGGCAAGGATTTGATAAGAAATAGCCAATCCCAATCCAGTGCCTTTGCCGATCGACTTTGTAGTAAAAAATGGGTCAAATATCTGTTGGGCACTTGCGGATGCAATTCCCGGCCCGTTATCCCGAATCTTGACGGTGACAGTATTGTCTGCCGCAAATTCCGTGCTAATCCAAATGGTAGGCGAATACCCTTTGTCTTCCTTTTTTACCTCCTCTAGGGCATCTATGGCATTGCTAATAATATTCATAAATACTTGATTCAGTTGGGCTGGATAGCACTCAAGCGCAGGCAACTTGCCGTATTGTTTAATAACTTGAATACCTTGTTTGAGCCGGTGATTGAGAATTACGAGGGTGCTATCAATTCCTTCGTGAATGTCGGCAGATTTCATTTTTCCGTCGTCCGATCGCGAAAAGTTACGCATGGATACGACAATTTCATGAATGCGATCGGCTCCCATTTTCATCGAAGATAGGGTTTTTGGCAAATCTTCTCTGAGAAATTCGAGTTCAATGTCTTCGATGCGCTCTAGAATTGCATCTGGTGGGTTTGGATAGGATTGTTGATAGAGAGTTACCAAACCTGTCAAATCTTCGATGTATTGGTTGGCATAGTCAATGTTGCCACCGATGAAGTTGACTGGATTGTTGATTTCGTGAGCTATCCCTGCAACCATTTGACCGAGAGATGACATTTTTTCGGTCTGAATTAATTGGGATTGAGTTTGTTTGAGTTCTTGTGTATACTCGCTAACTCGCTGAATCAAGTGATTGAAAGAGGCCGCTAAAACTCCGATTTCGTCTTCGGTTGTGACTGGTACTTGCAGGTTAAAATTCGATTCGCGAGTGACTTGCTGAGCAAAATTAGTGACGGTTTCGAGGGGTTGGGCGATCGCGCGGCTGGTTTTGTCTGCCAGCGCGACGGCGATGAGTGCTGAAATTAGCATACTCCCTAGAATAATTCGGTTTCGCAAAGCTTCAGCTTCTTCTAATGCTTTGATTCCTTGCTGCTTGTGAATTTGTACTGTAGAAATTAGCTGGGTTAAACTCTGAGCAAGGTTATCTAGTACGATCGCCTCTTGACCGCTGCTAGTCCTCAACATCTGTAGCTGTGCGGACTCGATGCTGTTGGGCTGCAAATTCCCAACTTCCGCTTCTTTTAACTGCAATTTAATTAGCTGACCGTAGTAATCAATGACGAGGGCAGATTTCTTCAATATAGTCTGCAATGCAGCCTCTTCTGTTGCTAGTCGATCGGGATTTTTTCGTGCGAAAGATTCAATTTCTGAAATCAGGATTTTCGCCTGATTGATTTCCCCGAAAAACCGATCTTGTTCGTATTTCAGCCCCACCGTGTTTCCCAAAACGACTGGCAATCTCGTCGCGTGCGATCGGGCTTCAAATACGGTATTTTGCAAATTTTGCAGCATTTGCTGCTGCTGTTGGGCAACATTTACCTGAACTAAAGCTTGCTTGCGAAAGTAGTCTCCCAATCTCAGTCCCGCACCAGTTCCCAAAATTGCTATGCCGATAGCTAAAGCATAGCCATAGCTAATTTTTTGGCCGATTCGCAAATGCTTGCATCCTCCCTTTAGCCCACTTAAGTTAATAGTTGAAGTCTGTAACAAGTTTTTTTTAGCAGAGCGATCTAGCTCTACTTTGCTATTTTGGGACTGAGTGTGGGTAAATAATAACATTGGAAGTTCCTCCCAAACAAATCAGGAGTAATTGAGCGAATAAATGCAGAAGGCACTTATGCTGAAGGCAGAAAGCAGTTTTGATTGTTGAATTTTGAATTTTGAAATCTTTAACTCAAAACTCAACGCTTCCCCTAGTATCTCTGTTTTTAGACTAGAGTGTTTGTGATCTATATCAACAATTTATGTGATTATACGCAGAGTGACCAAATTTACGATCGCTGCGATTAGTATTTTTAGTTAGTTGGCACAAGGCCCAACTACGGGTTCTCCCCGTTTTTCTTTTTCTGCCAGTTCTAGGTTTAATTCCAGGACTTTTGCTAAAATATCGTCGCTGTCAGTGAGTTTAAAGAGCTGACTTGTTGGTTATTCAAAAAAATTGTTGTAAAGTTGAGTAATTGTCCAGTGTTTGACTAACATTTGTTGAGTGCGGTACAGTGAAGTAGTAAGATTGAAGCGCGATCGCCTTTCTCATTCCTAAACGTTTTCCATTTTAATACTGTAGTAGGTTCAATCATGGTAAAGTCTCAGTATGAGGGATATTCCGCCGGAAAACACACCGTCTTACTCAGAGAAAACTTTGGAACTTCCAAAGTGTATGCACAAAATGCACAGTCAGTGCTTAACAAAGCTACTGGATTTATCAGTGCTTACGATTTCACGCTGAATCCTTATCGCGGGTGTCAGTACGGATGCAGTTATTGTTATGCTGCTGCTTTTAGCCCTAATTCACAGATGCGGCAAGATTGGGGAAATTGGGTAATTATCAAGCAAAATGCAGCGGAAATTTTAAAGAAAGAGTTGCATAGTTGGTACAAGAAAAACCCCGATCGACCACCTAGCATTTACATGAGTAGTGTCACAGATCCGTATCAGCCAATTGAAACTAAACAGCTATTAACTAGGCACTTGTTACAAGTGATGGTTTCCTATCAACCGACGCTGGTTATCCAAACGCGCAGTCCTATGATAACTAGAGATGTCGATATTTTACAGCAATTTCAGCGGTTGCGAATTAACATGAGCATTCCCACTGGTAGCGAAAAAGTGAGGAAAGATTTTGAACCAAAATCGCCGAGTATTCCTGCGAGACTCAAAGCTATGGCAAAACTGAGATATAGCTTTCCTTACCGAGAAAATTGCGAAGTCAGATTTTCTATAACTGTGACGCCACTACTCCCTACCTTACCGGAAGATGAAGCTGATTTTATTAGCAAGCTGGCCGTGGTAGATCGGGTGGTGATTCAGGATTTTCATGCCAGCAACGGGCGATCGCTAATTGCGTCAACTCGCGAGGAAGCATTAGCTCTTAAACAAAAGTACGCTTGGTGGTACAATAGCGAACAAGAAAGTTATCGAATATTTAAAAATAAATTAATTGCGATGCTCCCGGGTGTTGAAATTATGGAAGGTAAAGAGGGATTTGGCTATGAATAACCCGCTAGCTAACTGGTGGCGTTCCCAGAAGTTTAACCAAGCCGTTAAGAGTCAAAATAATCGACTTGCCCAAAAATTGTTAAAAGAAATAAAAAATTCAGGGGCCAAACTATCGTGGCAGGAGAAACTATATAAAGATCGGCTACAGCTTGAGAAATTATTGCAGAAAAAAAATGACCGCATCAAAGAAGGCGATCGGCGTTTAGAAGAATTAGAAGTGCAACTAAGCTTCGGGCAACTTGACGATTCGCTGGCGCGGATTGATGAATTAACCTTGTTTCCAGACCCAAAGTTCATTGAATATATTTCAAAAGCTTTCAAATTGATAGAATGCGATGCAAGTATGATTCAATGCACTGGCATTGATGAGAAGGTATTTAATAATTTTGAACAACATCTGGCTGGCTTCATCAAGAACGAACTTAATAACTTCAGCCGTGAAAAAAATAATGTTGATTATTTACTTCAGCAAGCTATTGACGATATTCAAAAGCTGAAAGAAGGACAAGATCCTCAATACAGTTTTGAAATCAGTCCTCACATCTATTTAATGAGGTATTTCCTAGATAACGTCTATTGTACATATTTAGCTTGGTTCCTAATTTACAAAGCAGGATTATTGCCAACTAAAGTCAATATCCTCGATATTGCCGCTGGGCCGGGTACAGTTGCATACGGACTCGGTTTGTTGCTGCAAAGCAGTAGCGACTTTTTTTCAATGCCGCCAATGCACATATCCTACTACTCCCTGGAACAGCAAAAAGCTTTTCAATATCGCGGACTCCATTTTTGGCGACAGTACATGGAACCCCAGGCGATGAATGCTTACTTTCGTTTTGACACTTCTAGTATCTTTGATAGCGACAATCAATCTAAAAGACTGCCAAAAAAATTCTTTGATTTTATAGTGATTTCTCACTGTTTTTTTTACGATGAGGAGAGAAGAGAAAAGTCCCATCAGATTTATAATGATATATTTACCAACAGCCTGACAGATTCGGGTTGCGTTTTGCTAATTATTCAAGAAAAAAAGTTGCTTAAACCGTACAATATTCGTCGAATTGATGATTACCAACAGGAGCTAAGTGTAGTAAAACAATTTGTTGATGAGCTGGGCTTAAACTTAGTTTGGTATAAATATTTAAGTTCAACCGGTAGGAGGACACCCCATCCTAACTTTGGAAATTTTGCTAGAGAAAATCTACCTCTCCAGAAATTTATCAGTCCACTTTTACGCAAGTATTTAAAGTTGCCTTATGATTCGCATTATGGGCTTGATGACTATGTGATATTGGCAAAAAAATAAGTACAAAATACTTGCTTTGCCCGCCAGGGACTGAAGTCCCTGTCTCATAGCAAAAGTCGGTTAAAACCGACTGAAATACAGGACTTACGCACAGCAAGCAAATACTAACTTTACAGTCCTCTTAAGAGGACTTTCGCTTTGAGGCAGGGGTTTCAACCCCTGCCGGACTATCGAATTATCGAAGTGTCAAACTGTCGGATTGCATCAGTGACCGATCATCCAAGGTCGTCCCCCTCGATGTTCGCGATTCCGCTGCGGTTTAGGTTCCTCACAACGCTTAACTAGCTGCGGTTCCTGATTTTCTTGACCCTTCAACCGCAGCTTTCCAGTTAGAATCATCGGCGGGGAAAAGATGCGTTTAGCAACAGTTTCGCAACTCGGGCAAAGTACAGGTGTATCTGCTTCGGCAAGAGGGCGCCACTTATCAAAAATGCCGCAAGTTTCACACCTAAAATCGTAAAGAGGCATAGCAATTTTGGATTGTAGATTTGGATGCAATGAGTAGGCGGCGGGCAGCGCCCGCCTTAATAATTAAGACGGCAGAATATCCATCTCAAAAATTTCTGTCGGTAAAGCAATTGTGCAGCAAGCATTGGGAATATCCACAATGCCGCTGATCCTACCTTCAACCGGTGCACAGCTTAACAGCAAATACGCTTGTTCTCCGGTAAAACCAAACTTTTTCAAATATTCGATCGCATTCAAACAAGCTCGCCGATAAGCAACATGGGCATCCATATAATACTGTTTGCCCGTAAATTCATCAACAGAAATCCCTTCAAAAACCAGGTATTCTGAATAGCGCGGTTCCACCGGCCCCGGTTTGAAAATTGGGTTGACCATTGCGTATTTATCCATGCCGCCTTTGATAATATCAACGTGGAGGTCGATAAACCCCGACATTTCAATTGCCCCGCAGAATGAAATCTCCCCATCTCCTTGAGAAAAATGAATATCTCCCATCGAAAGTTTCGCACCTTCGACATAAACCGGAAAGTAAATTCTCGAACCCCGCGACAAATTTTTAATATCGCAATTGCCGCCGTGTTCGCGGGGAGGAACAGTGCGCGCCGCTTCCGCCGCAACTCGCTCGAATTCAGATGCTTTTAGCGACCCCAAAATTGCATTTTTGGGGTTCGGCAGTTCTGCTAAAGGCGGCACTCGATCTGGATTTGTGGCTACTAATTCTGCTTCCCGTTTGTTCCATTTATTCAACAATTCCTGAGAAGGCGCGCAGCCGATTAAACCCGGATGAGTAATCCCGGCAAACCGCACTTTTGGTATGTGTCTGGAAGCGGTATAAATGCCCTGGAAATCCCAAATTGCTTTAGCAGCAGTCGGAAAATGTTCGGTTAAAAAACCGCCGCCGTTTTCTTTAGCAAAAATTCCCGTAAAACCCCATTCGTCCCCTTGCAAAGCCCCGATATCGAGGATATCGACTACTAAAATATCCCCGGGTTGCGCGCCGTTAACGTAAATTGGCCCGCTCAAAACGTGAACTACTGTTAAGTCTACATCGCGAATGTCGTCGGGGCTGTCGTCATTTTTAATTTGTCCGTCTGTCCAGTCTTTGCACTCGATGCGAAATACATCGCCGGGATTGACGGAAACTACTGCTGGAATATCTGGATGCCAGCGATTGTGACCGACTAATTCCTGTTCTGACATCGGTTTGGTCAAATCAACTTTGAAGAGAACTTGAGGCATAGTCTGCACTCCTTTAGTTACTAATTTTTACATGGTATGGGCATCTTCCCCGATCGGATGCTTGATAAATGTAAATTGTTATACTAATCAGTGCAGATCCGAAAAATTTTTCAGATAACGATTATCATTATTTATAAAACAACCGCGCTGCGCGGCAGTTGTGGTATGTTTTTGATAGTGAATGTTTTGAATTTCAAAAATCTGTGACTGAAACTTCGATCGCACAAAATACAGATAACGTTAGAAATGGATGGCACGGCTACCTGAATTTAACCTACGCCAACCGCAGCGGTACAACTCAAATTATTCGCAATGAAATGCAAGCCCCGCTGAAGGTGCAGCGCCCGTTTTATCCTGAAGGTAAAGAGATTTGTCACAGCGTAATTTTGCACACGGCTGGGGGAGTTGTCGGGGGCGATCGACTTTCTGGCAATTTCCACGTCCAACCCAACGCCAAAGCCTTGATTACCACGGCCACCGCTGGTAAAATCTATCGCAGCAGCGGACTAAAATCACAACAAAATATTGACATTAAAGTAGATATCGGCGCTAATTTAGAATGGCTGCCACAGGAAACAATAGTTTTTGACGGCGCAATATATCGGCAACATTTGCGGGTAGAATTAGCACCAACAGCGAGGATTTTACTGTGGGAAATTACCCGATTTGGACGAAGTGCTAGGGGCGAAAAGTTCTTGTGTGGAGAATGGCGATCGCACACCGAAGTCTGGCAACAAAACAGCCCCTTATGGATTGACAGACAATTGCTCAAAGGTGGAGAAACAATGCTCGAAAGTCCTCACGGTTTAGCAGGAAAACCCGTAGTCGCTACCCTCGCTTGGGTAGGCGAACCCGTCACCGCCGAACTCGTGGAAAAAGTGCGAAATTTGCCATCTGAGGCAACAATTTATCCTGGTAATTCCACCGTCGGCGTGACTCGTATTCCTCACGGCTTGCTGTGCCGATATCGCGGTACATCCACCACCGCAGCGAGAAACTGGTTTGTCAGCATTTGGCACTTGCTGCGCTTATCTTTTTCAGAACGCCCTTGCTGTTTGCCCAGAGTTTGGATAAAATAGGATCGTATTTTAGTTTCAGTAGATTTACCGCCGCTGATAGTTGAACTCGAACCAATAATGCGATCGCACTTACAAGAATAAAAATGCAACTCACCCCCCAAGAAAAAGACAAACTGCTGATTTTCACCGCCGCCCTGGTAGCAGAGCGCCGGAAACAAAGAGGTTTAAAATTAAACTATCCAGAAGCACTAGCCTACATTTCCGCAGCCATTTTAGAAGGAGCCAGAGATGGCCTCACCGTCGCCGATTTAATGAGTTATGGAACAACTCTCCTGACGCGGGAAGATGTGATGGAAGGGATACCAGAAATGGTGCATGAAGTTCAGGTTGAGGCGACTTTTCCCGATGGAACTAAACTCGTTACAGTACACGATCCGATCCGTTAAAATTTTAACCGCAGAGACTCGCAGGAGGAAAAGATGATTCCAGGAGAAATGATTGTTTTAGCAGGTGAAATAGAACTAAATGCAGGGCGTGAAACAGCACGTTTGCTGGTAGGAAATAAAGGCGATCGCCCGATACAAATTGGTTCCCACTACCATTTTTACGAAGCTAACGAAGCATTAGAATTTAATCGAGAACAAGCAAAAGGAATGCGGTTGGATATCCCTGCAGGTACAGCAGTTAGATTTGAACCGGGAGACGAAAGAGAAGTTCAATTAGTGCCGTTTGTGGGTAGCCGTCAAGTCTACGGCTTTAATGGAAGAGTGAACGGTGAGTTAGTATTATGACTTTTGACCGAGTTAAAATCCGCAGTCTGCGATCGACAATGGTTGTTAAAGTCGCAAGCATACAGAGGAAAAGCATAATGAACCCAAAATTAGTCGATCGGCTCAAACTGCTCTTGAAGCAGAGCTTGCTGGCTACGTCCAGGCGAGTTTGGAGAACACCGTTAGACCGTCGCACCAGCATCAAATTGCTAGACGGTAACATCGTTTACAAACAGCAGCATGAGTCCGTTAAGATACCCGCATTAGTCTCAGTAAGTGGAGTGCCTTCTCTGTATTTTCCAACAGAAAGAACCGTGTCTTTTGACCCTGACTATGTTTGGAAAATTGGTTTGAACGAACAAATAGAGTCTCTAACAATTTGTACGTCGGGGAATACACTGCTCAATAACAAGTTGCTTTTAGACTTGGATTTTCGGATTAGCGGTGCGGGCATTCTGGAATGGCCGTACAAACCGCACCAAATTACTTACCCGCTGGTAGTTGCTCCTTGGTCGCATTTGTGGGCTAGTTATTACGATTACGTCATTTTTGTACTTGCGAAACTTTGCCGGATTGAGGAAGCTTTGGGTAAAGAAATTTGGCAAGAGGCAAAGATTTGTTACCCCCTCAAACATACAAGTTTTGAGTTGGAATTTCTGACAAAATTAGGTATTCCTGAAAGTTCGCTAATCGACACTCGCGATCGAGAAAAAGGATACCATGCAGAATGCGCCGTGTTGGGGAACAATCAAGACTGGTATTTTCCCAGCCCTTACGATATAGCGCTTTTGCGGAGCAAATTCGCTCTCAAAGAAAAGGTCAAGCCTTACAGAAAACTTTATCTATCGAGAAGCGGCAAACGAAAGGTGAAAAATGAGGCGCAAGTTCGAGAGGTATTGAAAGAGTTTGATTTTGAAATATTGGAAGATATCTCTCGCACGGTTGACGAACAAATTCGCCTGTTTGCAGAAGCGCAGGTTGTTGTCGGCCCTCACGGCGCTGCTTTTACAAATTTGCTGTGGTGTCAACCCGGTACTAAAGTTATGGAATTATTTTACGCAGGCTATACTCCGCCCTTTTTCTATTACATTTGCCAGCTATTGGGTTTAGAATACTCCTGTATACTCGATGACAGCGGCGCTTCGGAAGATTGGAGTTTAATTGGCATGGATATGACTATAGATGTGGATATTTTGAAAAAAGAAATCAAGAAAATGCTGGGCTAAATTATAATGGTTAAATTAACTGGGTGAGGAGAAAAAATGAGTTACAGAATGAACCGCCGCGCTTACGCGGAAACCTTCGGACCGACAACGGGCGATCGCGTCCGGTTAGCCGATACCGAATTATTCATAGAAGTTGAAAAAGACTTCACAACCTACGGGGATGAAGTTAAATTTGGTGGCGGTAAAGTCATTCGCGACGGCATGGGACAGTCGCCTATTTCTAATGCTGACGGCGCAGTTGACACGGTAATTACTAATGCTTTAATATTGGATTGGTGGGGAATTGTTAAAGCCGATGTCGGCCTTAAAGACGGCAAAATTTACAAAATCGGTAAAGCCGGAAATCCTTACATTCAAGACAGAGTAGATATTATTATCGGGCCCGGTACAGAAGTAATTGCCGGCGAAGGAATGATTCTCACTGCCGGGGGAATTGACACTCACATTCACTTTATTTGCCCGCAGCAAATTGAAGTGGCGATCGCCTCTGGGATCACGACAATGATCGGCGGCGGCACAGGCCCAGCCACGGGTACAAACGCCACTACTTGCACTCCCGGGCCTTGGCATATGTACAGAATGCTGCAAGCAGCCGACGCTTTCCCCGTAAATCTCGGCTTTTTAGGTAAAGGAAATAGCAGTCAACCTCAAGGATTAGTCGAACAAATTTTTGCCGGTGCAATGGGTTTGAAACTCCACGAAGATTGGGGAACTACGCCATCCGCGATCGACACTTGTTTGAGTGTAGCTGACGAGTACGACGTGCAAGTTGCAATTCACACCGATACTCTCAACGAAGCGGGATTTGTTGAAACTACAATTGCTGCTTTTAAGAATCGGGCAATTCACACTTACCACACCGAAGGTGCAGGCGGCGGACACGCACCGGATATTATCAAAGTTTGCGGCCAAGCTAATGTTTTGCCCTCATCAACTAACCCGACTCGCCCTTACACTGTCAATACTTTAGAAGAACATTTAGATATGTTGATGGTTTGCCACCATTTAGATCGGGGCATTCCTGAAGATGTGGCTTTTGCTGAATCGAGAATTAGAAGGGAAACTATTGCTGCTGAAGATATTTTGCACGATTTGGGCGCGTTTAGCATGATTTCTTCTGACTCGCAGGCGATGGGAAGAGTTGGGGAAGTGATTATTCGGACTTGGCAAACGGCGCATAAAATGAAAGTGCAGCGGGGAAATTTACCCCCCCTAACCCCCCCTTACCAAGGGGGGGAAATAGAGGGAGAAAATGACAATTTTCGGGCGAAGCGGTATATTGCTAAATACACAATTAATCCGGCAATTACTCACGGAATTAGTCAGTATGTCGGTTCGGTGGAAGAGGGAAAGTTGGCGGATTTGTGTTTGTGGCGGCCGGCTTTTTTTGGGGTGAAACCTGAACTGGTAATTAAAGGAGGGGCGATCGCCTACGGGCAGATGGGAGATGCTAACGCCAGTATTCCCACGCCGCAACCGGTGCATATGCGGCCGATGTTTGGGAGTTTTGGCGGTGCGATCGGGGCGACTTGTCTGACGTTTGTTTCGCAAGCTGCGCGCGATCGAGATATTGCCGCACAGCTCGGTTTGCAAAAGCCAACTGTAGCAGTTTCCGGGACGCGACAGATTAGTAAAAGAGATATGAAACTCAACGATTATTTGCCGCAGATGGAAGTCGATCCCGAAACTTATGAAGTGAGGGCGGATGGAGAATTGCTGATTTGCGAACCGGCAACTGTTTTGCCGATGGCGCAGAGATACTTTTTGTTTTAACCGATTATACAATCATCTAGGGGCGGGTTTTACCAACAATGTTTGCCAAAAACCGACAATCTCAAAAACCCGCCCTCACCCAACGGCAAATCTTCATCTTACTTCATTCGGCACTTGATTTATTGTTATAAAAATTGAGCGATCGCACTATCAAACCCTGGCACACAAACCAAAAATAAAGTGCAATATTAATCCCGCTTAACAGCTTCGGAATTCCCTCCAACAAGCTCGAAACAATCTCGTTTTTCAAAGGCAGCGCTTCTGCAAAAAATGCAACAAATAACAAACCAACCCCGCTCAACAGTAAAGGATAGGGAGTTAATTTAATTTGCCTCCTAAAAGTGAATCCGTATGCCACTGCCACCCAGGCATAAAATATGACTATTGTCACTTTCGGAAAACCCGCACGTCCCAGATGAACGTGAGTCCGAAAAACTTCATTGAACAGAAAGCAACCTGCAAACAGTGCCGAATATAAGATAAATCGATTTTCCGGGCGATCGGGCTGAATCATTCTCAGCAATCCAAAGGTAAAAGCGCAAACCATTACCGATAAATAAAATAACATTTGAAACGCCAAAAAAAAGAAACCAGCACCCGGATACGTGGCAGAGCAAGGCGGCAAAAATAACCCTTTTACTGAAGAACCGAACAAGCTCAGACACCCCGTCACTAGCCCAACTAACAGTAAAGTTAGACTGTTAAACAACAACACAGTTCTGTAATTTGCCATAATTTAACATAAGGATTTTCAATTACCAACAGCGGTAAGGTGCGCACCCTACATAATACCAAATCTGGTTGGGAAACCCCGCTATATAATGCTAATTTCTGCAACTTGCGAAAGTAGCAAACAGGTTAAATTCTGTAACTTTCCAGGTGTGCCACGTCTGCCCGCCAGCAAAAAGACTGTTTCTGGTGAAGCTGTCCGTTTGCTTGAACGAACGACACTCTTTTTGAGTTTCCTTTACTTATTGAGTAAGTCCGAATAAGGTGTTGGCTTTCCTCACGTCAACCAAACCTACAATGGAGGGACGATCAAAATGATACACACTCTCCCTATAAGGACAAATGCCTGAACTCCCAATAGCCATCGCGCTCCTCTGGTTCGGGGTCTGGCTTCTCGAAAACATCAACTTCCTCAGGTAAAAGCCACTTCTTATAACAATCTTGTTCAAGAATACAGGTTTTACCGGGCTGGATGGAAGAGACTGGCAACCACACGCCACCATTGAGTTTGCCATTCTTTGCCCTTACACCAATGGAGAGGAAGGGAAGCACCATATTTGAACCATTATGAACTTCAAACATCAAGTTGCCGTTGTCAGCTATACCGATAACCTGCCAACGGAATTTTCGTCGGGACTCAACGATAGCTTGTTCTTGCTCTGTGAATGGAGGCGGACCCTCCTCAATGGCTGCCCACTCTTTTTTCGTGAACAATTTCCTTGCTTCGAAGCATCTCGCTTTCAACCATTCCTCGAAACTGCTTGCAGCTTCGAGGACTCCCTGTTCGTGTTCCCACTCGAACACAGGAGACTCTTCCCCTGGAACTAACATTGATTCTCTGAAATAGGCTAATGCTATGTCAGTACGACCAAAATGTAGCAAAACGTGACCATCATCCGATTGAGCATTAGTAGGAACATTGAATACCTGTACTAGATAGATACTTCCCTGACGATAGAGCTTGGCGCTGCCAAACTGTATAACGAACTCTTTGTATGATGGTGGCACAGGAAGGTCTGACCGCTCAACTAGCTCTCGTTGTTCATCTAATAGTGGACCGTCCACAACATGGAATTTGCGGGTCTTGATTCTCCCCATTTCATCCCTAAGCCAGTCAAACATACAGCACTTTCCAAGTAAATAGGTACGCGAATAGTTTTTGCAGGAGCGAGGCCCCCGTGTAGCCCGTGTAGGTATGGATTTTAGATTTTTGTGTGCTTCATAAACGTCGAATCTGTCGTAATGTCTGCTCCTGTTATATCAAGTCCGAGCGATCGCATATGATAAAGGAAGGGAATCCAGGAGATGCCGATCGCCCGATCGCCTGCTGAGTCAACTGAGACGCGATTAATAGTCATAAATCCTCACACTAAAAGTGCAAATTTGGTAAATTGACGAGTGTTCGATCGCCCGAAGCTTCTAACAAAACAGATTCGCGCGGTTGTAGGGCGATCGACTAATGTTGCTGAATAGTTGCTGCCTATTCTTTCTAAACTGTTATCCCATTTGAATTGGCTGTTGAAGTCAAAATTTGCTCAACCTGAGCCGGAGTTAGAGTCGGATTTGCATTCAAAACTAAAGCCGCTACACCCGCTACGTGAGGAGCTGCCATCGATGTGCCTTCGTAGGTTTTGTAAGTGTTATTTGGAGTTGTAGAAAGGATATCTACTCCAGGTGCGACTACGTAATCCAAAGGTTTAGAACCTGCATAGTTAGAGAAGTCAGCCACTCGGCCATTTCGATCGATTCCTCCGACAGCAATTCCGAAGCGATCGGCATTTATAGCTGGATAATCTGGTTGGCTGGAATAATCATTTCCTGCTGACATGACGACAACAATTCCTTTGTCTGTTGCATACTTAATTGCGTCATCAATTTCCCTGCTAGGAAACCAGCCGCCCGCACTATAGTTAATTAAATTATAGCAATCCTAAATGATTTGTGAGAAACAGGCATAGCTAAAAAGCTTTGAAAAGTCAATGAGATTCATCCTGAAAGAAGACGACTAACTGACCAGAGACAATCTCGCATTACCAATTACCAATTCCCAATTACCAATTCGCAGCTACCCGTGTATTTCTCCATTTGGCATGATGGTACCGCGCAATTGAGCTCCCGCTAAATTAGCAGTGCTCAAATCGACCCTAATCAAAGTTGTGCGGTGCAAAATTGCATCCCCCAAATCTGTTCTAGCCAGGTAAGCATCAGTCAGATCGGCTTCACTCAGATTTGCCTGATTAAAATTAGCTCGACTCAAATCAGCCCTCACCAAATTAGCTCGACTCAAGTCAGCCATAACTAAATTAGCATTGCTCAACTTAACATCAGGAAGAAATGCACCGCGCAAGTTAGCGCCAGCCAATTCAGCATCAATTAACACAGCTCTTTCCAACTTAGCACTTGTCATTACAGCCCAGGAAAAATTCGTTTCTACCAAAGTTGCGTCCGTCAAAAATGTGCCATCTAAAATAGCTTCACTCAAATTCGCCTGAGTCAGATTTGCTTCCCGCAGAGAGGCTTCAGTCAAATTCGCTTGACTGAGATTAGCTTTAGTCAAATCTGCACCTTGCAAATTGACGCCCCGCATATCTGCACCTTGCAAATTTGCACCCCGCAAATTTGCACCCTCAAAAATCCGCTGCTCCTTGCGCAAATTTGCACCGCGCAAGCAGGCGCCGCGCAAATCTGCACCTTGCAAATTGACGCCTCGCATATCTGCATCGCTCAAATTTGCATCGAGAAAAACTCCCAAAGAGATGTTGGCTTTGCGAAAGTCTGCACCTTGCAAAGTAGCTCCGTGGAAGTCTGCATCGGACAAATTTGCTGCGCTCAAGTTTGCCTGATTTAAGTTAGCACCGCACAACTTTGCATTAGTTAAATTTGCGCGCTGAAGGTTAATTCTGCTCAGGTACGACATCGCTAAGTTTGCACCACCGAGGTCAGCACTGCTTAAATTGACGCCAATTAAATCCGCACCGCTCAGATAGACGCCTCTGAGATTCATACCTTGAAAATCTAGTTCTCCTGATATATATCTCCTGACAATTTCGCTGGAATTCATATTTTTTGTGTTGTTAATTGGGCAAAATCTGCTATTTCTAGACTTCTTGAATTTCATTCCTTGACTTGCGGACTTAGTTTGTGTAGCCACAGACTTCAGTCTGGGCATTTAATGAGTTTGATTCACAAATTCTTGAGTCCAAGCGACTGTTTTGTTGCCTAACTGCCGCCCGTGAATTTTGACGTGAGTAAGAGATTGTGATTTTAAAGTACACAGTTTTTTGTGAATGTATATAGCTGTAGCCTGTTGGTTTGGTACTTCGGCAGACTCCAGAATGATGTGGAGCCAACCGTCTTTAAATCCCGCTGTCGCAGTAATTCCTTTAGGCTGTAGCAATTGATTTATCAATAGTGCGATCGCCTTTGGCTTGCCTTGTTTTGCCATTTCGACAAGCTGATACTGATTTGGTCTCTGGCTAGAGATTTGCTGCTCTGTTACTGAAATATTTTCTACAATATTCTCCTGGGGTTCAGAAGGAGGACGCCCGCTTTCTTTTGACTCCACTTCGCTCAGAATTTCCATTAATTTGTCGGTAAATCCCTGAACTCTTCCTACATAATCTCTGAGACTTTTATATTTCCAGTACAAACGCTCCTCTGCACTTTCTTTAGAAAATTTTTTGTTCAAAGCAGCTTCTAACTCGCTGAATATATTTTCTATTTGCGCCGTTGCGGAGTTAGCACTTTGACTGACTAATCCTTTCATTTCTTCTTCCAATCCCAACTTGCGTTTGATGGAATCGCTAATATTTATAGTAACAGAATCTGCCGGCTCGAACGTTTCGACAATTGTCGGCGTTTCTGAAACTGGGAATGTTTCTACCAATTTATGTCGGAAATCGGCAGTGGAATTATTGATGCTGGTTTCGGCTTCTTTAAACTGTAGATTTTCTGCCGTGTCCGGCACTAAGTAACTTTTCTGGGGGTCATAATGATAGTGAGTGGGAGCAGCTTGAATGATTTGAGTAATATCGCCCGCCTCAAAATAATCGTTGTGCCTCTCAACCGGCTCGATCTCTTCATAAATACTGTTGTTTAAATGCGTCCGCTCGCAATCTTCGCTAGCGGAATCTTCGGCTCGATCCTGTTCTTCTTGTTGCAATTTTGTGTAACAAGAATTCATGGCTTTGATAATCACGCTAGCCGCTTGGTCGCATTCGTCGCTGTTGTCGAGATTGCCCGCAGTTGTGTACAACTGAGATTCGAGTTCGGCTAGGCTGCCGCAGACATTAAACAGTTGTCGCAGCAGGTTGTCAAGTTCTTGGGTTTTCAGCAGCAGCCAGTCGCGATCGCTAAAAGTGAACTCGTGATAAAGAGTAGAAAAAATGAGAATTTTCGCCCTCAGCGGATTTGTTTGCTGTAAAATTTTTTGTCGGACATCAAATAGATTTCCGGGGTCTCTTTCGCTCGACTCCCCTGCTGGCACTTGCGAACTAAAGTGGTCATCAAATGCAGGTGCTTCGTAACCGCCAAAATTAGATATGTTTGTTTCTAATTTTGTGAAATCTTGATATTCGTAAAGCCTGCTAAGTTGGCATACGATTTGATCGGTCACTAAAGCGTACTCGGTTTTTTTATTAACCTTGGCAACTATACTGTTTAAAACTGCTTCAATATCTTCTAACCTGGTGTATTTAGTGCAGAGTTCTTCGATTAAGCTCCTGACATTGGCGCTTGCGAGTTGGGCCGGATCGTTTTCCCAAGAGTCTTTACAAGCAAAAAATATTATTTTTTTTATGCGCGAGAGATTGACATCTTGTTCTAATTCCAGAACAACTTCATCTAAAATAGATAAAGGTTTCATAGTTTTCATCCCCAAAAAATACCCTGTCAACAGTCAGCAAGAAATAATACAATTATACCACATTTGATAAATGCAAGACTTTGAGGCGATCGTAATTGGCAGCGGCATTGGCGGCTTAGTCGCCGGCTCGATGCTAGCTCGCTACGGCAAGCGGGTTCTCATCTGCGAGAGCCACACCATAGCGGGCGGGGCGGCTCACAGCTTTTCGCGCCGGGGATTTCACTTTGATTCGGGGCCTTCTTTTTATGGCGGTTTGACTGACCCGCAGTCGCTCAATCCTTTGCGGCAAGTCTTGAATATTTTGGAGGAATCGATCGCCACAATTTCCTACGATCCGCTGGGGCATTACCATTTTCCAGAGGGAAGTTTGCCGGTTTATGCTGACGCGAGAAATTACTTAGATGGTGTAGCTAAATTCGCACCGCAAGGTGCTGTAGAATTACAGCAGTTTCAACAAAATTTATTGGTTTTGTATGAAGCTTTGCGTGGAATTCCGGCTTTAGCATTGAGATCCGACTGGCAGTTGATACCTGTTTTGCTGTCTCGGTACTCGCCTGCTTTGCTGAAGCTGTTGCCGTTGGTAGGTGCGATCGCGGGTTCTGCTGGTTCCTTGATGGATCGGGACGTGCGCGACCCTTGGGTGCGGCGTTTGATCGATTTGGAGTGCTTTTTGCTGTCTGGTTTGAAAGCGCACGGAACTGTCGCGCCGGAAATAGCTTTTATGATTGGCGAACGATCGCGCTGTGCGATCGAATATCCTGTAGGTGGCAGCGGTGCGATCGTCGATGCTTTAGTCAGAGGCTTGCAGCGCTGGGGAGGAAAGTTGCGCCTGGGAACTTCCGTCGAGCAAATATTAGTTGAATCCGGCAAAACCACAGGCATTCGCTTGCAAAATGGCGAAATTATCCGCGCCCCAATTGTTATTTCAAATGCCACCGTCTGGGATACTTATACAAAGTTACTGCGGCCAGAAGATTTGCCGGAAAGCTACCGAAAAAGCGCTTTGTCGATGCCAGTGGTAGACAGTTTCATGCACCTGCATTTAGGAATTAAAGCCGCAGGACTAGAAGGTTTGACCGGCCACCACGTCGTCGTTCACGACAGCAACATTGACATTACAGTACCCGGAAATACTTGCATGATTTCGATTCCTACAGTGTGGGATGCAACTCTCGCGCCGCCCGGACATCACGCCGTTCACGCTTATACATTGGAACCTTACGCAGGTTGGGAGTACGGCGATGGTTATCAGCAGAAAAAGCAAGAACGATCGCAATCTCTGTTTCAAGCTTTAGAAAGAATTATACCGGATTTGCGATCGCGAATAGTCTTGGAGTCGATCGGCACACCGCTAACCCACGCCCGATTTTTGCGCCGCTATCAAGGAACTTACGGGCCTGCAATCGCCGCCGGAAAAGGCACATTTCCCGGGCCGCAAACACCAATCAAAGGCTTGTATCGGGTAGGAGACAGCACCATGCCGGGAATTGGCGTGCCCGCCGTCGCAGCATCGGGTATTTTGTGCGCGAATACTTTAGTAAATTCGGATATGACAGCACAATTTTTGTAAATTGGTAGAGGAAAGGGGCGGGTTTTGCCAAAGATATTTCCGGCTACTCAAAAAATAGATCGACCCGCCCTCTCGGAACCAGTAAACTGCTGATTGAGCGCTGATGACTGTTAAAAACTGATTATCCACCAGCGGCAAAAGCGCCCAGAATTGCGATCGACAAAGCCAAACCAGGCAACAGCAGCAATCCTAACATTAAAGCATCGTGTCCGCTCATCACTTTCTCCTGAAATTGACCTTCAACATTATACTATATCAACCCCCATCTCGCCCTTAAAAATTAAAATCGGCATATAGATTCAGGATTGACAGGGCAAATTTTATTAACAATGGGATTTCCCCGCAAGTCGAGCGTAGTTAACTTTGGCAAAGATTGCAGGTAACTGATATCAGAGATTTGATTGTTGTACAAGTCAAGCAAAAATAGGTTATTTAAAGGTTGCAGCGCGCGGCTATCGGAGATCGAATTGTTGAACAGATAAAGTTGAGTCAAATTAGTTAATGATTTCAGCGGAATGATGTCAGATATTTGATTGTTACCGAGGTTGAGTTGGTTGAGTCGATGGAAGGTAGTCGGGTAAGGTTCAAGCGTCACCGCTCTTCCCTCCCCTAAATTAGAGTCGATGCCTGTGTTACCACGGGACACCTCTCCTTCAGAACGCGGACGTGCAGCTTTCACTGCATCCGGCTCCTAGTCTGACACCTAATAAGTCGGGTTTAACCCGCTGTTCGGACTCTCACCTGACCATGAACGGTCTGATGCTGGTGACATTCACGATGTAGAACTTCCAAATTTATAGGTTTCCAATTGTCATGGTTGCCGTCGATATGGTGTAATTCTGCAATATCACCTGAAATGAACGATAGATTACATTCTGTACATTTGTGATTCTGTTTCTTGAGAAGTCGTGCCGTTATCCCA
>NZ_JAUBPE010000003.1:0-196886 GCF_036700565.1 Microcoleus pseudofavosus SVA1_A4 | reverse complement strand
TCTGTTTAAGCAAATTGGGACTATTGAGAAAAGAAGAGAGGTACTCGATTGGTATCATTTGATAGAAAATCTACATAAAGTAGGGGGGTCACTCAAACGACTCCGAAGAGTCGAGAGCCAACTGTGGCAAGGGTCAACAGTAGAAGCTATAGCCGAATTTGTAGGAGTCAGAGGTAAAGAAAGTAAAAATTTCCAGAATTATCTGAGAAAACATCAGTCAAGAATCCCAGATTACCAGAATTATCAAAATCAGGGTATTGATATTGGTTCGGGAGCTGTAGAGTCTTTAATTAAACAGATTGGAGCAAGAATTAAGATTGTAGGTGCACAGTGGAACGAAAAAAATGTGCCTCAAATTTTAAGACTGAGATGTGCATATTTAAATAATGACATCAGGCTAGGTGTTTCTGCTTAGTCAAAAAGTGGGATGCTCCCGTCCTGAACCGGGGTTTGCCAGTGCAGCCGCAGCGACGATTATTGTGCTGATTCTTTTGATTTTGGCGCTCAATGCTGTCGCTATCTATCTGCGCCAACGCTATTCCAGCCATTAATTCACTTGAGTTGTCAACATTAAGGAAATCGTTCTAGATGACTAACACTAATACCCACCTCAACGCGGACAATAGCGTGTTTGAGGCAGAAGGCGTAAAGGTTTATTACAGTGGCTTTTTAGCTCTTGTCGATGTCTATATCAAAATTCCCCGTCAAAAAATTGTGGCCTTTATCGGTCCTTCAGGCTGTGGAAAAAGTACGTTACTGCGTTGCTTCAATCGCATGAATGATTTAATTCCGGGGGCAAAGGTGGAAGGGAAACTCATTTACCGCGATCGCAATATTTATGACCCGCAAGTGAATTCCGTCAAATTGCGGCGACAGGTGGGAATGGTGTTTCAAAGACCGAATCCTTTTCCCAAGAGCATTTATGAAAATATTGCCTATGCCCCCAGAACCAACGGTTATCAAGGAAATCTGGATGAATTAGTGGAATCTTCCCTCAGACAAGCAGCTATCTGGAATGAGGTCAAGGATAAACTGCAAGAGAAAGGAACGGCGTTATCCGGGGGACAACAACAACGGCTCTGTATTGCCCGCGCGATCGCCATGAAGCCCGATGTCTTGTTGATGGATGAACCTTGCTCTGCTCTCGACCCCATTTCTACCCGACAGGTCGAAGAATTGTGCTTAGAACTTAAGGAACGATACACAATTATTACGGTGACTCACAATATGCAGCAAGCGTCAAGAATCGCAGATGCGACGGCATTTTTCAATACAGAAACGGACGATAAAGGCAAACGACGGGGCAAATTAGTGGAGTTTGGCACCACTGAACAAATTTTCCGTTCTCCCCAAACTAAAGAAACCGAAGAGTACATTAGCGGACGATTTGGTTAAATGCAATTGTCAGATTTAGGCGTTACGCATTGTCAGCAATGACATTACCTTCTCTTCACTGTAGCAATTTTACTATTAAATTAATGACTCGCAGGCCCACTAATCCTGCGGGTCATTGTTTATGCGGTGGCGAGATCGTTAATCTTCATCTGTTGCTCGCGCGCGCAACTCCTTAAACAGTTCTCGGACACAACGAGCGATCGCTCAGGCGATCGCTATCGCTCTTTATTTTTGTGAGGCGATCGCGAAAATAGAAATTTAAAGAAATACCGATCGAAGGGCGATCTCTCTTTTTTTGAGCTATTCCTTTACTATATAACAGTCACCTATGGCAGGAGGGAATTCAATCACAAGAATTTCCAAAGGAGTCTCACCTTCGATTGCCTGGTGTTTAACTCCCGGTTCTATTTTAATAACATCGCCTTTTTTAATAGGCTGTATCTTCTTCGCGGTTCATTAAAGAGGTAGATTGTGATTTACCGTTAGTCTATATAATCCTGACAGCGATCGCGTCCAATTTAAAACAGTGCATTATGGAGCAAAAAAAGGATTTTAATCATAGGATATTTTATCTCCTGGTTTGATTTGGTTAAGGGTCCTAATCGAACCAATAAAAATCCTGATGTTGTGTTAGTCAGCATTTTGGATGAGTCTTTTAGTTGACATTAAATGATTTTTAATTGAAAGGCTTGTTCACAAGGCGATCGCCCTATTTGTCTGAGGGGGTTGCAAATTTTCGGAAATGTGGTATTGTCAGAAGTAATCGGTTCTGGTGGAGATCACCCACTAGAGGAAACGGGGAAAGTCCGGTGCGAACCCGGCGCTGTCCCGCAACTGTGATGAAGCGTACAATCGTTTCTTAGTCAGGATGCCCGCCGATTGTATCGTTTCATTTAACCCATCTGCGAGGTACGGATGTATTCAGCATTTTGTTTTCAATTCGATTCTCTTTCAGAGACGCTGCGCGATCGGCGATTATCCCCCTTAACCTGTGAGAAACCTGTGCTGGAATTGGTTTCTAGGGCGAGATAGCAAGTTTGAAAAACTAGCATGAACAGCATTATCTAGTTTCAGATGCAAGGAATCTTGCTGGGCATTTGCCTGCTGTAATTTCTAACAGCTTTTTTATAGCTTTGTTGGAAATTCAGATGGTTTTGCCTTTGATGCGCCCTGCAATCTAATGGCATTGCTGTCGGAAATTCGGCATCGGATACCTCTTGGTTTCCGACAGAGTTTCTATGGACTGATGAATCAATTGACAACCCCAACTTAGGAGCAATTATGTCAATTTTAACGGCAACTCTTGGATATCCCCGCATTGGTAAAAACCGTGAAATTAAGAAAGCTTTGGAAGGTTTTTGGAGTGGCAAATTAGAGGCAGATACTTTACTGTCTACTGTTCAAACTGTAGAAATAGAAAACTGGAAAACACAGCTACAGACAGGCATCGATCGCATCGGTGCAGGCGATACCACACTCTACGATTGTGTGCTTGACTGGACAATTCGTTTAGGTCTAATTCCCAAACGCTTTCAGGGGTTATCAGGACTCGATCGATACTTTGCAATGGCACGGGGCAAAGAAGGAATTCCGGCCCTAGAGATGACCAAATGGTTTGATAGCAACTATCACTACCTCGTGCCTGAAATTCCAACCCAACTGCAACCAGCAGATTTCAGCGATTTTCTGGAGACGGTGCAGCGGGCAAAAGCGACGTTAGGGGAGCGGGCAGTGCCGATCGTTCTTGGCCCCTGTACCCTACTGCGGTTGAGTCGGTTAGATGGCGCAATGGACGATTCTCTAGCGCAATTGCTGCCGCGCTACATCGAACTCTTGACGCAATTAAAAGCCCTTGGGGTTGCCGAAGTGCAGATACATGAACCTGCCTTAGTTCTGGGAGATGCAAACAACTTCAAAACACACTATCAAACTGCTTATCAAGCCTTTGCTAAAGTCGATTTACCGCTGCATCTTGTCACTTACTTTGATGACTTGGGTGAAGCTTATTCTTGGGTGATGGCATTGCCTGTTACCGCGATTAGTTTAGACTTCACTCGCGGACGCAATTTAGATTTACTCAAGCAATATGGATTTCCCCCAGATAAGCATCTGGGCGTTGGCATTGTGGATGCCCGCAACATCTGGCAAATCCGTCCAGAACAATTGCTGCAGTGCTGCAAGACATTCAGAGAATTACGCCTAATATCGTCATTCAGCCGTCGGCATCATTGCAGTTTGTTCCCTACGATGCCAAACGGGAAACAAAGTTGCCAGAACCTCTCCGCAATGTGTTTAGTTTTGCAGAACAAAAACTGCAAGCGGTAAAGTTTTTGGCACGCAGTTTAGCAGGAGAAGAAACTGAGAGCGAGCGCGCCAAGATTACCGATGCCTGGACAAAATTCGAGCAATTTAGTCCAGCCAATCCTGCCGTGCAGTCGCGAATGAAAAGCATTACGACAAATGACTTTCTACGGGAATTATCCTACGGTTTGCGGCTGTCAAAACAGATTTCTCTGCCCATTTTTCCCACCACAACGATCGGCTCATTTCCTCAAACATCAGAAGTGCGACAACTGCGAGTACGGTATAAAAAGGGTGAATTGAGTCAGCCAGAGTATGAAGCAGCTATTGATACTGAGATTGCCGACAGCATTAAACTCCAAGAAGAAATTGGGCTGGATGTGCTAGTGCATGGCGAATTTGAACGCACCGATATGGTGGAATACTTTGGACAACAGTTAGATGGATTTGCCTTCACGCAAAATGGCTGGGTGCAAAGCTATGGCAGTCGGTACGTGCGTCCGCCGATTATTTACGGTGATGTCTTTCGCACTGCCCCAATGACGGTACGCGAGTTTAAAGTAGCGCAATCATTGACGCAAAAACCAGTTAAAGGAATGCTAACAGCTCCCGTAACAATTTTAAATTGGTCATATCCGCGCACTGATATTTCTCGACAGGAACAAGCGTTTCAAATTGCGCTGGCATTGCGCGATGAAGTGGCAGATTTAGAAGCAGCAGGAGCGAAGGTAATTCAAGTAGATGAACCGGCATTACGCGAAGGTTTACCTCTGAAGCTAGAGCGCTGGAGTGAATACCTGTCTTGGGCAGTAGATGCGTTTCGTTTGGCAACCGCAGTTGCTCATCCCCAGACTCAAATTCACACGCATATGTGCTACTGCGAATTCGGCGACATTATCAAAGACATTGAACGGTTAGATGCCGATGTGATTTCGATTGAAAATAGTCGCAGCAACAACCAAACGCTGCATGAAATCATCGCCGCAGGCTACACCTATCAAGTGGGTAACGGCGTTTATGACATCCACAGTCCAGTAGTGCCAACAACAGAACAGATTTTGCAGCAGTTGCGAACTGGAATTGCCAATTTACTTGTGCAGCAAATTTGGGTGAATCCCGATTGCGGCCTGAAAACACGGCGTTGGGAAGAAGTAATTCCGGCACTGAAAAATATGGTGGAAGCTGCCAAAACGCTGCGGGAGGAAGTAAATGCGACCGGAAAATAGCATCTGGCAGGGAAACTTTGGCTACTGGCAACATGGCTTTATTCACACAAATCTGCTGATGATTGGTTATACAGGATGGAAGGGATTTCAGTCTTTTGGACGGGGAGTTGTGGTTTGTGATGTGGATACTAAAGTTATTCATTCTACAGTTATACATTTTGAACCAATTCCGTTCGCAATCCAATTTATCCCCTCGAATTTGATGGGGTTTTACTTGCGATCGCTATCCCTTGACTCATCGACTATTTCATCGGTTCAGGCAGCAGTTGCCACCTACAATCCCGAGCAAGATATTCTGCTGGTGCTGAAAGTTAACCGTCAAATCGAGGTCAATTTATTAAGAAAAATGGCGATCGCACCTGCTGATTGTTACGAACAAGTCTGTAGACGCTGGGACGAATTCTCACCAAGCCCAAGTTCCTGAAACTTACCCAATTCTCGCAATGCCTAAACCAAATCTCTGTTATCCAATCCAGCTTTGGCAGTTGTTAGAAAAAGATGGACAGTGAAATGAACGGTTACGATTGGCAGCAAGACTTTATTGCTACTAATTTATTGGCGTTGGGTTACAACGCCTGGATAGGTTACTTAGGAGGTGAACGCGGAGCAGTTATTTGCAGTCTTAATTCTCCACTTTTAGGAGTAGCAGGTGAAACATTTAACTCCTATTTTGTTCCGCGTTCCCGTCTCGCCCCATTCCTAAATGCGTGGCTGGCCGCTCCTGATACGGTGATCCTCCAGCATCATCACATGAATGCTCATATCCTTACGAAGATATTTGCAAAAATGAGATGCACCTGGGAATATGTCCGATCGCCCTTTTACCAGGAATCTCAGAAAGCAAAAAAGATGACACCTGCACCGAAAGCTAACCCAGAAGGATTAATTCAACAAACAGTCAAAGCTATTAAACAAAACATTCCCGAAATAGTAGTAATTACCGACGTAGCCCTCGATCTTTTCACTTCAGACGGACACATGGTTTTGGAGAACCGGGAAGTGAGGCTGATACTTATTAGAAAATACTGGTTGCTAATACCCGGACAATTGTCGAAGGTTTAGGTGGTAAATATACTCCGTTTAAGCCTTGATGAAGGACGGGAGTAAGGTTGGTGCTGATGAGCTTACCCCGGAGACTCCGCCGCCTGCGATCTCAAATTCGGTAGCATTGGAATTATTAATATTACCGAAATCAGGACACGGCAGTGCCGTTTCCCTACAATTCATCGGGTGGTACATTTCAAGAGCCGTGTCCTCGGTTACTATCATGTCGCTCGTGCAACCGGAATTGATATCATGCTCGATCGCGCGATCCGCGCTGATGCCAATATTTTGTTTTGCGGGCGATCGGGCAAGGCGTTTGAGTCTCAATTACAGCCAACTTTTATCAATAACTTGGCAACCACAATTGATTTTCAAGAGCCACCTGCAACCGTGTCTGCAACTGCACGAAGGGCGATGGAGGCGGGAATAATGTGGGGCGACTCAGCGATCGAGCAACTTATGCTCTCTACAACCCAGGCACAGATACCGTGAAGTTCCGAAACGCCTCTTACAGCAAGCGCAAAGGGTTTCAACCTTCTTGAGTCCCCAGTTGCAATTCCTTCTCAAGCTAGTTGACATAAATTATCAATTATTTTACACTGTACGTTGTATCCAAAGTAGCGGTGGCGCTAAACCTAAATCCTATGACTTTTTCAACCTACACTCCAGCCTTGTACCCTCATCTCAGACAGCAGACGTTCACCTGCCGTCAGTTGGTACCCATGCCATTTAACGGGTTACTGCGGATTGAACGGGGAGCCGTCCGAACCGTGACTTGGAGCGAACAGGGAACACCAATAACCCTCGGATATTGGGGAGTTGGAGACGTACTCGGTCACTCGCTGTCAGGCGTTCTACCTTATCAAATTGAGTGCAAGACTCATGTAGAACTTAGTTACATTCCTCAAAATTTGTGCGATCGATCCTTAGATGAAGTTTTCAGACACCTTCAGCAAACTCAAGCATTTTTCTGCATTGTTCGCAGCGAATCTCTGCGGGATAGATTGTTGCAACTATTAGTTTGGTTGGGACAAAAATTTGGTCGGGAGGTGGCACAAGGAGTGTTAATAGATTTGAGATTGACTCACCAGGAGCTTTCAGAGGCGATGGGAATTACGCGGATTACGGTAACGCGGCTGATGTGTCGGTTGGAGGAAGAGGGAATTATCGATCGCTCGCGCCCTCAATACATTGTTTTAACTTCCCGTGTGTAACATTTTAAAGTTACTATATTTAGATAATTTTTTAACCGCAGACAAACGCAGATAAACGCAGATAAACGCAGATATTTTTTGGATATTTCCTCGTCCCTAGGCCGTCGGGGGTTTCAACCCCTGCCTCATACGTTAACTGAACCAACGCCTGCTTCGAGAACTATTCGATCGCTACCATTGCCGAGGGAAACTTTATCATTGCCAGTTCCCGGTTCGATCGGGTTGTTGCCGTCGCCTGCGTTGATGTTGTCATCGCCAAGACCTGTGTAGAACTTGTTTGTTGTTGGCGCTACCTGCGGTGACGAAATCGTTGCCGCTAGCTGTAATTACCCGGTTGTTGCCTTTGCCGGAGAAGACGGTGTTGTTGCCTTCTCCGGCATTGATGATGTCGTTGCCTGCTTGGGCGTAGATGGTATCGTCGCCGGGGCTGCCGGTGATGGTTTTATTGCCTTCGCCAGCGAAGATGTTGCTTGCTGTTTCTCCGGCATTAATAATGTCTTTGCCTGTGTCTGCAAAAAGTGTGCCGCTGCCGTCGCCTGCGATCGGGCTGTCATCATTTTGGAAATTAATTGTCTGGCTGGCGGTTCTTTCTGCATTCAGGCTGCTGGGTGAGCCGATCGATTTTGACAAAGCATCCAACCGTGATAAGTCGCTGGATATTCCTAAGTCTGCCAGTGCGGTATTGGAAAATAGGGAAGATGATGTATTCGATGATGTATTCAGCAAGTTATCGGAAACCATTTAGAATTCCTTTGATATTTACGTTTGAGCAGTATTTGAGGGCGTGCAAAACGACACCCGGAAGTCATAGTTTTGGAGCAAGATTGATCCACAATATCGAAAAAACATGATGAAAATTTAGTCGATTTATTGACAAATCAACAATAGTTTACCTGGAATATTTTTGTCGGTTATTTGGCCGCAAAATTCTTAGTCCGCAGCAGCGATGGTTCACGCTGCGATTTACGATGCGGCAAATGCGATCGGCAAAACTCAAAAAGTATACAAAGTACAAGTAGAATCACCCGCCTGTGCCTCGGCGGAAGCAGCAGCAGTAGTAGTAGCAGCAGCACACCGCGTCTTAACAAATTTGTACCCAAAACAAACAGCAACTTTAGATGCAGCAAAAACAGCTTCTTTGGTGGCAATAGCTGAAGGGAAATCAAAAACAGACGGGGTGCAATTGGGAGAATTTGTAGCGAACAAAATCTTAGAATGGCGAAAAAATGACGGCGCGACTGTCGAAGTGAAATATACTCCCGTTAATCAACCCGGTTACTGGCCGCCTATACCGCCGGATTTGAAACCAGCTTCCATGCCGCAGTGGAAAAATGTCAAACCTTTTGCAATGACTAAAAGTTCGCAGTTCCAGATAGCGAAGATGCCGAGTTTGACCAGCGAAGAATATACAGCAGAGTTCAACAAACTCAAAGAATTAGGAGCAAAAAATAGTAAAATTCGCACAGCCGATAAAAGTGCGATCGCCAAAATTTGGCTGGATAGTGCAGGTACGATTACTCCTCCCGGACATTGGAACCAAATTGCCGCAGATGTGGCGGTGCGCCGCGGCAATACTTTCGAGCAAAACGTGCGTTTATTTGCAGTATTGAATATCGCCCTCGCTGATGCCAGCATCATTGACGGCGATCAAAAATACACGTTCAATCGGTGGCGGCCGCTTACTGGAATTCAACAAGCAGATAAAGACGGCAATCCCAAAACAACAACCGATGCAAATTGGACGCCGTTACTGAATACTCCTTCTTCTCCTTCTTCTGTTTCGGGACACAGTACCTTTGGCGGTGCAGCGGATGCAGTTTTGACCAAGAATTTCTTGATGGTACCCGCCACGTGATTTATCCGTGGAATCAATCGAAAGCATCTCAAATCTAAAATCCTCAAGCCCCCGAATTTATCCGTGGGGTCGCCTCCAAAATCCAAAATCTAAAATCTAAAATCGAATGACACTTATGACATAGACTAGAAGTAGTGACGAATCCTAGGAGCGATCGAGTACGTCCTAGGCTTGGCATCCTCACCGTCCTGGCTGTTGCTATAAGTTTGAGTTAAAAGGATATTTTTTTTTAGGAAGTCTAATCGGTTTCAAGAATTAGATATGATGAGAGGCTTTGCTGCCTGCTGGGTACTTGGGGTTCATTTTTGGTACTTCAATTTCCTCCCTCCCTTTTTTGGATACAGCCACTTTTTCGAGTATGCAAAAGCAGTGGATCCAGCCTCGACGATTGCTAAGTTTTTTCCCTACCCTTTAATAGTGTAGGCAATATAGTTTTTGATTTAGTTAATATATTTTTCTTGCTTGGATATCAGGGAGTTCATATTTTTTTCATTCTAAGTGGTTTTGGACTGGCTTATTCAAGAATTTTAAAACCTGATGAAAGCTGGATAAATTTTATGAGTAAAAAATTCTTCCGGCTCTACCCTACCTACTGGATACTTTTAGCTGTATCTTGGATAATTCCTCGGTTAAGATCAGATTTGTTTTTTGGCTATTTTGATTGGTGGTCATTTTGGAGAAGTTTGATAATTCTTGATAAAGCAATACCATTTTCTTGGTTTATGTTTCCACTGATTCAATTTTATTTGTGTTTTTTATTATTATTTAGGCTTTTAGATAAATTTTTGATTTCACAGTTTATTTTCACTTCTTTTTTTATTAAATTAATCTATACATTTTCAGTTTTAATGTTAGGCTTTAACCTATTTCAGCCAATATTAGGCGATCTCAATTATCCAGGCTATTTGGCAATTTCAAGGTTATTTGAGTTTTGTTTGGGAATGGCAATGGCAAAGGTTTATGCAACTAATCCTACTCTATTAATTAATTACCTAACTAAGCCTGTCACAATAGCCACAGCGATAATTTTTGAAATATTGGGTATTATGGGTTCGTTCAATTTTACTAATGACATAAAAGTTTTAGGCGCAATTTTACCTTTTGGACTTTCTTTTTATGATGCTTTCATTGGATTTGGCATATTTGTAATTATTTTAATATTTGTAGGAATTTAATTAATTTTTCTGACTTAACAGCGAGATTTTTAACATGGATTTCTCAGATTTCCTATGAACTATATTTAACGCAGTTTATAGCCTTAATTGTTATACCAAAATTTTTTACTGTGGTTGTTCGAGGTGAACCTTCACTTTTGACTGCTAGCCGTGCTATTTTACTTTATGTATTATTTATTGAAATTTGTATAGTTAATGCTTTTTTATTACAACAGCTAACAAACTCGATCGCAAGTCGAGTTAGATTAGCAAGGGGTCTCTTTACCTCGGGCGGAAAATAACATACAGCAGATTCCACATTTATGAAGCACACCCGCCTATAGTGAGCTTCCCCGTAGGGACACGGCACTGCCGTGTCCCTACACTTCACAAACCTGGAATACGCTGTATAATCCGGCTGTAGGGGAATAGTCCACAGTCAGCAGTCAGCCGTCAGCAGTTATTAACCCAGTGTTATCAAAAACTATAATTCTGAATTTTTTTCTCGCCCTTTTAATTGCCCTCGGCATAGAGTTGTTCAGCGGAACGACAACTTTTGCTCAAAACATCGAAACAATTAGAATTTCCGGCACTGCTGCGGGTGTTAGCACTCGCTACATCGGTGCTGTCGAAGGCAATATCAATTTTGACCTCAAAGATTTACAAGATTTGGGAATTAATACCTACCGCATTTACGGCGGTATGTCTCGATGGGAAGCTGAAGACGACGACGGTAAATACGGTTGGCCGTCTATTGACGAAATTAAGATTAATCCCAATATAATTAATTGGGCGCACTGGGATCGGATTATGACCGATCCGCCCCAGGGTAGCGATTATTGGTGGTCGGGAGAACCCGGCACTGTTTGGCAAGGCAATGCCAGGACTATTTTCAATACTCTAAAACAAGCAAATATTCGCCCGGTTGTCAGCATTCGCAATGTGGACAATACCTGGAATCCGTCCTGGGCGCTGCAACTGAATCCGCCGCGCAATCAAGAAGATTGGAACGAGTGGTGGGAACACGTTTTTGCTACGGTTTATTGGCTGAACGTACGCAATGACTACCGCGTTGATGATTGGGAAATTCACAACGAACCGGACAATCGCGATCAGGGTTGGGGAGGGAATAGGGCTGATTATTTTGAGTTGGTTAAGGTGTCTAAGGATGCGATCGACTTTGTTTACAAAACTTATTTGCCTTCGCGCACTTACCGCATCCACGGCCCGAAAACCGCAGGCGGCAGCAATTGGCCGGCTAGTGCTTTGCAGGAAATACCTACTTATTTCGATACAGTCAATGTCCACAACTACGATGCAGATATTTCTAACTACACCCGCAAAGTGCGCGGCTGGATGAACGGTACTGTCCGCGCCCCCTCCCAGCTTTGGGTAGGAGAATGGGGAACTTACGAAATTAGCTACGGCGATTTATCTTTAGCTTTAAATTTGATTAAGAATTTGATTCGAGGTTCCCAGCCGGGGGATAATTATATTTACGGCAGTCACATATTCTGTTTGTACGACTGGGGAAAGCGGGGACTGGCAGAAGGTTTGCTGGGGCCATCCGGCCAGCGGCGCGCGGGCTACTATGCTTTGCGGATGGGAATTAGGGCTTTGCAGGGCGGGAAAACTACCTTTTTTCCTATCACTAACAGTTCGGATTTAATGGCAGTTGCCACTCTTGATGCTAGCAAGAATGTTTACTTGCTGGTTGTCAATGACCGAGCAACATCTTACACTGTTAATGCTGATATTTCGGAGCTGATAAAAACTGGTAATGGCACGGTGCGGGAGTTCAGTTCTAAAACAATGGATGAGGTTGTTGGTAGTTTAAGGCTGAAGGGCGGCAATGCGAGTTTTGCGGTGGCGGGGAACAGCGCTATTCTCATCAAGTTCGATCGCCAAAATTGAAGCTCAAATCCTCGCGGTCAGAATTGGGATAAGATAGAATTAGTTATGCTCGGAATTATTTATTTTCTGCCTGTTTGGCCCTGGAACCCTGGAACCCTGGAACCCTCGAACCCCTAATTGCACAGTTGCCATACCTAAGTCGTCCTGTTGTGATTCCCCTCCTGTCGCTGGTAAATTGGTAGGGTGCAGGTATCTTGCCTCAAACAGAATCCGAGCGAGAGTTCCGTTGAGGGCGAGAAAGTAGGGTGCAGTCTAGACAATCGCAGAAATTCTTGCTCGTAAACCCGCAGCAGTTAGGCCAGCCGAGGAATTGCCTGCCAGCCAAAAGTCCGCCAAGATGGGAGATAGCATTGGTTCTGACTTTCAGAACCCGTCAATTGTCAGGATTTGGCACGGAATTAATTTTAAATGCCAAGATGCTGGAAGTAGGCAGTAGGCGTGAGTGTAATCGTACAGAAACTTTGAGCGCGCTTGGAAACCTCGCTGGCAAAGCCTCTCAATCAACCTGCTGCCCGCTTTTCGGGGTTTTTCCAACAAATATCACTTTTATGCCCCCTGATGTTTATTCCCTCCCTCGGTCAGGTCATCAACCGCAATCCCCTCACCGTCACGCCTCAGACGCCCGTAGAAAAGGCGATCGAGCTGATGAGCAGCACAGGAGCCAGTTACGTCCTCGTGGTAGAACCGCGCGGGAATTCTCAACTCGGAAATCCTACGAACGGGACTTCCCCGCACTCGCGGGAACACTCGGGTTTCTACAACGGCGTACCGCGTGCGGTACCGCCCGGAGCCAACGGGATCCGTTTCAACGGCTCAAAAGCTCCCTATGCGGACGGCCAGACGGTGCTGGGGATTTTTACAGCGCGAGATGTCGTACAGCTAAATTCGATCGGCGCTGCTTTGAGGGGATTTGCGATCGAGCAAATCATGATCAGAACCGTAACGGTAGCCCGAGAATCGGAAATTCCCGACTTTTTTGCCTTAGCAAATCTGCTGGAGAAAAATCAGATAGGCCATTTGCCAGTCGTCAGCGACGCTGAAGAACTTGTCGGTTTAATTAGCACTCAAAGCTTGGTGCAACTGTTGCAGGAAATGGGGGAATCGGCACAAAAACCAATTAGCAGCGCTTCGCCACCTGCGCCGCCCTTCGCGTTCCCTCCGCCGCTGCCAATTTTGCATCCGAAATTAGAGCTGCCAGCTCATTTAATTAAACTTTATCAAATCCCTCAAATCGCAGCATCGCGAATTATTCACGCTCCTGCTACTTCTTCGGTTCGCTATTTGGCGCAATTGATGTTCAGACACAATGTTAGCTATGTATTAATCACTGAAACCCCGGAACAAAACTCGACTGGTGGTGCTACAAATTCCAAATTTACAAATCCCAACATCCACAAACTGGTTGGGGTGGTAAGTTCGCGGGACATCGTGCAGTTGCAGGCGCTGGGAAGAGACTCGAACAAAATTAAAGCGGCAGCGATTTGCAGCAGTTCGCCGCCGCTGATCCGATCGCACTCTACCCTCGAAGCAGCCCTCGCCCTGCTGCAAAAACACTACTGCCAGTTGCCTTTATTAGTCATCAACGAAACCAATCACCCGATCGGGATTGTCAATCCTAAAACTATCCTTTTACAAGCGCTGGATTCAAAATCTCTGCATTCAGGCTTGATCGCTTTGCAGCGCCAGCTAGAATCTAGCAACGCGCAATACAAAAAACTCTCGGCAGAAGTACAGCTTCCGGCAGCAAATCGCCACCTCGCTGCTGAAATTTCTCCTCACAGTTTCGTGCAGCGCCCAAATGTCCCCGCAGCAGTCAACAATCAGGGGATTTGGGATTGGAACCTCGAAACTGATGAATTTTTTTATTCGGCGCGGTGGCAAGAAATGCTGGGCTACCAAGAAGGGGAAATCTCGAATCGCCGATCGGAATGGTGGAGTCGCATCCACCGAGATGACATTGACGGAGTAAAGGCAGCTTTAGAAGATCACTTCGCCCTTCATACAGCGGATTTTGCAGCAGAATATCGGATGTACTGCAAAGACGGCAGCACTGTCTGGGTGCTGAACCGGGGTCAAGTTTTGCGCAGCCCAGCGGGTAAACCGCTGCGCTTGGTCGGAACTCAGACAGATATTACTCCAAACAAGCAGTTAGAACTCAAAAACCGCGAGAACGATCGGGAACAATTCCAAGTATTTGACTCTTTGAAAGCAACAGTAATTTTTCAGATGGATGCGGCGGGGGTTTGGACATTTCTCAACCGCGCTTGGACAGAAATTACGGGTTTTTCGGTTGCCGAAAGTTTGCAAACTAATTTTTTAGATTGGATACATCCAGATGAGCGCCAGCAGTGTGCAAATTTATTGGATTCTTTGCTGTCGGGGAAGTCGGAATTTTCGCGGCGAGAACTGCGATTTAGGTACAAGTTGGACTCGGGCAAAAACGAATTGGGAATTCGCAGTAATTCGGGGTTTATTTCAGTTGAAATATTTGCCCAAGTTAGGCTGAATTCCCAAGGTGAAATAGCGGGGATTTTAGGGACTTTGCACGATGTCGGCAACCGCGTCGAAGGAGTTGAGGAACTGCGGGAAAGCGAGCGGGCAATTCGATTGTTCTACGAGGTAATAGTGGCATCGTCCGGCTCTTTTGACGAACGAACGGCCCGGTTGCTGGCAATGGGTTGCAGTCAGTTTGGGATGGATATCGGGCTGTTGGGCAGGGTTTTGGGCGATCGCTACGAAGTGATCGCGGCTTATGTACCGGAAGATTTTCCCTTTGGATTTGCTAAAGGAGACGGTTTTTCTTTGAGCAGAACCTTCGAGCGAGAGGTTTTGCGATCGAGCGAACCTATTTCTATCGAATCAGCCGGCACTACGGAGTGGCGGAATCACCCCGCTTACGCCGTGCGCAGGTTGGAGGCCTTTGTCGGCACGCGGGTAATAGTGCAAGGACGCGTTTTTGGCACTTTGAGCTTTACTTCCCGCACCGCTCAACCTGCTTTGAAACCGCTGAATTTTGAAATTTTAAAGTTGATGGGCAATTACATCGGCACTGAAATTGCCCGGGAAGAGCGAGATCGCACTTTGCAGCGGCAGTACCAGCGCGTTTTGCTGCTGAAACAAATTACTCAAAAAGTGCGATCGACCTTAGATACTCAAGAAATTTTTCAGACTACGGCTACCCAAATCGGTCGCGTATTCGGCGTCAATCGCTGTACAATTCACACCTATCTTTCCCAACCTTATCCCCACCTTCCTTGCGTCGCGGAATACTTAGAACCGGGTCACGAATCGGCTTTGGATTTAGAACTTTCTGTCACTTACAACCCCTACACAGAAAAACTGCTCGCTGAAGATATAGCCCTGGCATCTCCCGATGTGTTTGCCGATCCTTTGCTCGAATCTTCCGTGCCGATGTGCCGCCGCATCGGATTAAAATCTATGTTGGCGGTTCGCACTTCCTATCAAGGAAAACCGAATGGAATAATTACTTTGCACCAGTGCGATGCAACTCGCCAGTGGACTCCCGACGAAATTGAACTGTTAGAAGATGTTGCCGCTCAAGTCGGAATTACTTTAGCTCAAGCACAACTTTTGGAAACGGAAGTTCAGCGACAGCGACAGTTGGCAGACCAAAATGAAGCTTTGGATCAAGCGCGACAAGCGGCGGAAGTTGCTAACAGAGCTAAGAGCGAATTTTTAGCCACTATGAGTCACGAAATCCGCACCCCGATGAATGCGGTCATCGGGATGACGGGTTTGCTGCTGGATATGGAACTAACTCCTGAACAGCGGGATTTTGTGGAGACAATTCGCACCAGCGGCGATGCTTTGCTGACTATTATTAACGATATCCTCGACTTTTCCAAGATTGAATCGGGAAAAATGGATTTGGAATGCAGCCCCTTCGAGCTGCAAAACAGTATAGAAGAATCTCTGGAATTGCTGGCTCCGAGAGCGTCGGAAAAAGGTTTAGAGTTGGCTTATTTTATTGACGATTCTGTTCCGAAAAAGATTTTAGGAGATGTCACGAGGCTGCGCCAAATCTTGGTAAATTTGCTGGGCAATGCAGTTAAGTTTACAGAATCTGGAGAAATTGTTGTCTGCTGTACGGCTAGGAAAATCGAGCAGGTAGCTGCTAAGACTTCCCCGGCAACAATTAATATTCTAGAGCCGCAACCGCTAGCAATTAAGCAGGGACAGTTGGCAGGTAGCAGACAATACGAGATTCAATTTGCTGTCCAAGATACGGGAATTGGCATTCCGCCAGACCGGATCGATCGCCTGTTTAAAGCTTTTTCGCAGGTGGATGCTTCGACAACGAGACATTACGGCGGGACGGGTTTGGGACTGGCTATCAGCCAGCGTTTGAGCGATCTTATGGGGGGTAAAATGTGGGTGGTCAGTCAGGTTGGTCCGGGAAGTTCCCAGTCTAAACCGGCAGTTTCTGCGATCGGACAAAGTACGGCAGGAACGCCGCCTGCGGGATTTGCTGGGCCGTCGATATCGGGTTCGGGTTCGATTTTTTATTTCACGGTGATTGCTGAAGCGACCCAGAGCCTGGGTGAGGAAAAACTGCCGGAATTTGCTGCTGGTAAGCGTTTGTTAATTGTCGAGAATCATGCCATTAACCGGCAAGTTTTGATCCGGCAGGCTGAGTCTTGGGGAATGATACCCGTGGCTGTAACTTCGGGTGTTGAGGCTTTGGAAATCATCAAAGAAAACTCGGCGATCGATTTGGCTATTTTGGCGATGAATCTACCAGATATGGACGGTGTGGCTTTGGCTGTGGAGATTCGGAAATTTGAGCTGAGCAATTTGTCTGGCGGCGACGGGTTAAATCCGAATGTCATCAAAGTTAAAAGCCCTCGCAAAGTTCCCCTGCCTTTGGTGCTGTTTACTTATTTGAGCAAGGCGGAAGTTTGGAAAAAACTTGAAACTACAGAAGTACACTTTTCTGCTTTTTTAACTAAGCCTCTCAAACAGTCACAGTTTTATAATGTGTTGCTGCAAGTTTTTGGATATGTTACGGGCAAAAGCGGCAGGGGAGAAGTTTCAAATGTGGCGACTTTGACTTCGGGATTGAAATATTTTGAAAATTCTCAAGAACAGCACCGCGTGCAGCGGACGCCTGCGGTTTTAAGGCAGATTGCGAGCAATTCTGCCGGACAGGATGCAGCTAATTCTGGTCAGATTCGGATTTTGCTGGCCGAGGACAATGTGGTGAATCAAAAAGTCGCTACGCATTTGCTCGACAGGATAGGCTATCGGGCCGATATTGCGGCTAATGGGTTGGAGGTTTTGGAAGCGTGCAAGCGGCAATCTTACGATGTTGTGCTGATGGACGTGCAGATGCCGGAGATGGACGGGCTGGAAGCTACGCGCCGGATTTGTCAGGAATGGCCCGCTAATAAGAAGCCGAGAATTATTGCGATGACTGCTAATGCGATGCAGGGCGATCGCGAAAAGTGTCTGGAAGCAGGTATGGACGATTATATTACTAAGCCCGTGCGCCGGGAAGAGTTGGCGATCGCCCTGAGCAAGTGCCAACCTCTGAATCGGGATGAATTGGCTGCCGTTACTGAGCCGAAAAATCCAGATATTTCTGACAAACTTGACAGTGAGGCTGCTGGATATTCTAGCGTAAAAACGGAAGCAGATTCGCCGATTGATTATCATGTTTTGGAGAATCTCCGCGAGCTAGACGATGAGGAAGACCCGGATTTTTTGGGGGAGTTGATTAAGATATATTTGTTAGACGCCCCGCAGCATTTAGAAACAATTAAGGAGGCTATTTTTCTCGGCGATGCTGATAGTTTGAAGCTGGCTTCTCACACGCTGAAGTCGAGCAGCGCCAATTTAGGAGCAGTGTCTTTTTCTGAAGTTTGCAAGGAGTTGGAGTATATGGGCCGCGTGGCGGTTGAGTCTGGAGGGGAACAGGTTTTTGATGCGAGTACGGCGCGCGATCGCCTGTTGGAAGCCCAAGCGGAGTGGGAAAAGGTGCGGGCGGCTTTTGAAATTGAATTGGAAACCGGGAAGTTGCGATCGCAAATGGACTAATGGGTAATTGGCAATTGGTAATTGCCAATTGGTAATTGGTAAGTAATATCATGTCCGGTTAATCAGTTATCATTTGAGTGCGAGCGTCTCGCTCGCTCGCGCAGAAGCTCGCACTCGCAAATAAATATAAGCGATCGCTCGGACTTGATATAACCTGTATAACTATTTAACTTTCACCTAAATACGCTTTGCGAACAGTTTCATTTGATTGCAAATCGCTAGCAGTACCGGCGACTACAACCTCACCAGTTTGGATGACATAGCCGCGGTGGGCTACACTTAATGCCATGCGGGCGTTTTGTTCCACCAGTAAAATTGTTGTACCTTCAGCGTTAATGTCGCGGACGATCGCAAAAATTTGACTGACTAACATCGGTGCCAATCCCATACTGGGCTCGTCCAACAATAGCAAGCGGGGGCGCGACATTAAAGCCCGGGCGATCGCCAGCATTTGCTGTTCCCCCCCGCTGAGAGTTCCCCCTTTTTGACTAATTCTTTCTCGCAAACGGGGAAATAAATTTAAAGCTTTTTCCATATCCGACTTGATACCGAGAGTATCTTTGCGGAGATAAGCACCCATTTCCAGGTTTTCTTGCACCGTCATTCGCGGAAAAATCAGCCGCCCTTCTGGACTTTGAGAAATCCCCAAACGGACGATCGCCTCTGTAGACAGCGATTCCAAAGGCTTTCCCTCAAACAGTACAGTACCTTGGCGCGGGCGCAGCAGTCCTTGAATCGTGCGGAGAGTTGTAGTTTTCCCCGCCCCGTTGCTGCCGATTAATGTCACAACTTCTCCCTGCGAGACTTTTAGCGATACTCCTTTGAGGGCGTGGATATTTCCGTAGTAGGTGTGAATGTCTTTGATTTCCAACATAATTGCTTTTTCTACTTTGTCCTTTGTTATATTATCCCGACTAATTATAAATTTTTATTGCATTTTGTGAAAATCAACCTTTTTTATAGTAAATGGTAATTTCACTTAAATCCACACCCAGCGGTAGCTCCGACACCATGTATTTTTAGAAGTTGTTGCTGCCAACTTTACAGAACTTTTAATCAAACAAATGATTTCTTGACGGTAGCTTTACAAAAATCTCTAAGTAAATAGATAGTATTAATACGTAAGGGAAACCAACCGCTACAAATTACAAAAACAACAGCACTTAAAATTATGCAAATTTAAGGAGATTCACCATGAAATTAAATCACAGTACCGGAGCGATCGCATTTTTATTAGCAACTCCTTTAGTAACCGGCTTGACTGTAGGTATAGCGCCCAGCAGTGCTGCCACAATAGCAGGTTCTGCGGCAGAAGTAACCATTGACAACTTCAGTCACAGACCGACTGAGACAGGTACATCTACTAACACTAACACTCAGACAACAGCTTACAGCGGTTTTGTTACTAGCGAAACGACTGCTAATGCAGTTTTTATATCTAACTGTCACGAATTGCTTGCAGCAAATCTCTCGAAGAGTGAAGTCGCAGGCAGCGGCAGCAAATATTCCAGTTTAGCCCAAAGTGAAGCAGCAGTTATCGGCGATTTCGATATTGATGCCGAAGAAACTTTTTCATTCAATTTCCAGACAGTTTTACATCTTTTAACATCAGTTGACAACCGCCAATCCGAACGCGCCACAGTAAGTGGAAATATATCTTTCTGGTTAATTGACACCATTGCTAACATTCTTTTAGACTCTTTTCAACTTGCTAGCACCTTAGACTCTTCTGTGGGAATTTCTTTGAATTTATTCGCCAGCAACAATTTTACCCCCACAAATATTAATTTTGGTTTTCTGACTCAAGGTAGTGCAACAAGCATGAGCTTCGATACTTATGGAGTGTATTCGCGGACTTTTGACAGCGCCACTAACTTAAGATTAGTAGAAGTTAAGAACAACATCGCAGTGGCAAAATCGGAATTAGTTTCAGAAGCAGAAGCAGTTCCAGAACCTACTACTGTATTAGGCACTGTCATGTTTTTAGGTTTTATAGCCAAGGGGAGAAAAGTTAAGAATAAATTATGTGAAGTAAAATCAAAAGTTTAAGAACGATCCAAAACATCTAAGTAGGTCAACTATCGCTGTTAGATACCCGACTTCTTAAAGAAGTCAGGTATCTGGTTATTTTGTATTACCCATTGCCATCTTCTTCTTTCCCCAAATAAGCCTCAATCACCCGAGGATCGGCGCGAACTTCATCGGGAGTGCCCTCAGCAATTTTAGTACCGTACTCCATAACACTAACGCGATCGCTAATTCCCATCACCACTTTCATATCATGTTCAATCAGCAAAATACTCAAATCCAACTCATCGCGAATCCGGTAAATAAAGCGCGTTAAATCGGCAGTTTCATTCGGGTTCATTCCCGCCGTCGGTTCGTCCAAAAGCAGCACTTTCGGATCGGAAGCCAAGGCCCTGGCAATTTCCAATCTGCGCTGGTCGCCGTAGGAAAGGTTTTTTGCCAACTCCGGCGCTTTCTTCACGCCTAAACCGACAAAATCCAGCATACTCAAGGCTTTTTTATTAGCTTCCCGTTCCTCCAAAATCACAGCCGGAGGGCGGAGGATTGCACCCAACAAACCAGCTTTTAAGCGGCAATGTCTACCGACTAAAACATTATCCAGCACAGTCATGTTGTTGAACAATCGGATATTTTGAAAAGTTCTAGCAATGCCGAAAGTTGTCAGGCGATCGGGCGGTAAACCTGTGATATTCTTATTTTCAAGTACCAACTGACCGGCACTCGGTTTGTAGATACCTGTCAGCATATTAAAAAATGTGGTTTTCCCGGCACCGTTGGGGCCGATCAAACTGGCGATCGATCCTTTTTCTAAAGTTAAGCTGACCTGATTTACCGCAGTCAAACCGCCGAATCGCATGGTAAGTTGCTGTGCTTCTAATAGTGACATTTTTATGCTTCTATACCTTCTAATGTACAAACAAAGTAGAATTTTAAAAGATTAAATTCTAGCGAACGATGAGGGCGATATTGTTGGTGCAACTCAGCAGTTGAGAAGTTGTCAATAATTTTGAGCTTGAGATCCTCAGCCAAAGTCTCAATACTTTCAAACCCAGTCATCCACGGTGCATACATACTTTCGTATTTATCTATGTAATCATTGATATCTTGGTAGCCCGTTGTTCTCGCAATCACCTTTTCCGACATATAATCAAAGGACAACTTAAAATCCTTAAAATTGTCGCGAATTTGTTCTAATACAAATATTACATCTTTATTGGCAATTAAGGTAGTGTTACCTTCCCACAAAAAATATGTAGGTTGGTCGAAATCTAATTTACTCTGTCTCAGTAAAGCTATTAAACCATCTTGCACGTAATCGCCTGGAATGTAGCGGACATTTGCCGTAACTTTGTTAGCTTTGAGAGTTTCTGCTTTTAATTCCAGTGTCGCGCGATCGTCTATTTCAAAATAATCCACTCCTTGTCCATTCATTCTAGCAGCGCGAGTATCCAAACCAGATCCTAAAATAACGATTTGCTTGCAGCCTGCTAAAATTTGATTGGACAAAACATCATCAAAATATTTAGTCCGCAACTTAATCATTTCTTTAGCAGCAGGAGAGTTTTGAGCTATTTCGCTGGCAATTCTTTTTGTTTCCTCATTGAGCCATATTTTTACTACATTATCAGTGTAAAGAGGGTCTGTTTCTGCATTTTCTTCGGCTCTAAATTCTGCCACAATAAAAGCAGTCCCAGTTACATTATTACTCATCGCTGACTTTCCCCCTTATCTTAACTTTGTTTGACGACACTGTATGGTGCGTCAGTCTTGAGATTAGTGCGAAAAATTAAAGTTTTCTGACTGACGCACCATACCTTATGCGATGGTTTAGTCCCGTCTATTTAACCAGACATAATATTACTATTGACTTCTGGCATCTGCTAAAGATTCATTACTGACCTCAGCATCCTCATGCAATTCAGCTTGATGAATTCGATCGGGAATCAGCCCTTCCGGCCGCACGATCATCATGACAACTAGAGTTAGACCAAATAGAAATAAGCGCATTTGAATAGGGTCTAAACTGGTTGCTAGAAAGTCTGCCAACTGGGGGATTGCAATCCTGGGGAGTACAAAAGTATTTAGAAAACCTTTGAGGACTTGCGCGAGTTGGGGTAGATAAAGTCGATCGGCAGACATGATAATGATACCGCCCAAAATCACCCCGGTCATGTTGCCCAAACCGCCTAAAATCACCATACACAAGATGATTACCGACACCGAGAAATCGAAAACACTGGGAAAAATCGCGCTGATATAAGCGGCGTAAAACGCGCCGGCAAACCCCGAAAACGTCGCTCCCATCGCAAAAGCCGAAAGTTTGGTTTTGACGAGGTTAATGCCCATTGCACTAGCTGCTAATTCATCTTCGCGCAGGGCATTCCAGGCCCGACCCAAGCGGGAATCTCTCAGCCGCGAAATCATGAAGTAAGCGAAGACAACTAACAGTAAAATCAGGTAATACCAGGGAAAGTAGTTGCCCGTAGTAAAACTGCCGATGATGGGGAGAGATGGACGACCGATGGGGTTTATTCCCGCTTCGCCGCCGGTGAGGTTGAAAGGTCGATCGCACCCAACGAGACACAGCACCAACTCTGGTTTACCCAAAACAGCAGCAACAATCTTCGAGACTGGTTCATCGATCCGAATCGCGGTTAAATTCCTAAATACAACCGGGATAATTTCGCCAAAACCGAGGGTGACGATCGCCAAATAATCGCCCTTGAGCCGCAGTGTCGGAATACCGAGGATAACGCCAGATAGGCCAGCTACACCGGCCGCGATCGGCAAAACTATCCAAAAATTCCAAGCAATATTTACCTGTCCAGAAGATAGCAAAGCCGTGGTGTAAGCGCCGATCGCAAAAAACGCCGCATATCCCAAATCCAACAAACCCGCAAAACCCACAGTAATATTCAAACCCAGCGCCAACATAATAAAGATTTGAATCTGTACTACCGTAGCAATCCAGCCGGTCTGAGCTTGAATGTCGATAAACGGAAACAGAATTAGAATAAAAGCTAATGTCACCAAAGTTGCCAGCCGCTGGCGTTCCCCCTGCAAACCCTGCAAAGCCCCCATTAACGTAGCTGTCAAAATTGCGATCGCCAAACTGCAAATTCCGTACAGCAAAGTAGTCGGCAAATCCACAGCAGATTGACCCGAAAAAGGTCTAATTATCACTCCTTCGAGCACGCTAGCAACTAATAACCAAACGCCCAATCCCAATCCCGCCAAACTGCCGATTGTTGCACCCATTTTCGGGTTGTAAGTCTTCTGTTCCTGACAGGCGATAAAGCCCGCCGCCGTACCCATCAGCCAGCCGATGACAGTGCCGCTCCAACCGCCGAATAAGAGGACAGTCAAAGAGCCGATCGCACCTAAAATACCACTCGATTTAATTGCTTGGATTATTTTGTTTGACATAGTAAGAAGTTATTAGTCATTAGTCAGCAGTCAGTAGTTAGATGAAAGAATGCTAGAAATCGCAGTTATAGATGCGACTAACGCGGGCCGTGCCAAATTCTGCCTCAATGAATGCGATCGAGTGCTTATCGTGGAAACGGTCGATCGGGCTAGCTACAGTTTAGAGTCTTTTGAGTTCGATTATTGCACCAAAAGTGACGAAACTTCAAATATACTGGAACTGTTACCCCAACACACTTCAAACGGGCGATCGCGATATGGTACAAGCTCCTCAAAAAACTATCACCCTAGACGAGTTTTTGCAACTCCCAGAAACCAAACCCGCTAGCGAATACATCAAAGGTGCGATCGTACAAAAACCTATGCCGCAAGGAAAACACAGCAAACTACAAGGCCGACTCGTAACAGTCACCAACGACATCGCAGAGAAACCGCAAATTGCCCTAGCCCTACCAGAACTTCGCTGCACCTTTGGCGGACGTTCTATTGTCCCCGATGTCGCGATTTTTGTTTGGAATCGCATTCCCCTAGACGCTGACGGCGAAATTGCCAATACATTCAATGCTCACCCAGACTGGACAATAGAAATATTGTCCCCAGCCCAAAGCCAAACCAAAGTCACAAACAATATTTTGCACTGTTTGAATGCCGGTTGTCAGATGGGTTGGTTGCTAGATCCCGATGAAAAAAACATTTTAGCCTATCCCGCAAGGCAGCAGCCGATTTCACTGCAAGAACCGACAGATATACTACCGGTTCCCGAATTTATGGGGGAAATGCAGTTGACTTTAGGCGAAGTTTTTGGCTGGCTCAAACCAGGGAATATTTAAAACGTATAACTAAAACGTAAAACGCTATCGCTTGGGGAGAACCTTTCACATAGATGATAAAGCTGTTGACTCTTCCTATTTCTTTTTTGCAGTTATAAATAGAAATTTTTAAGCACAACTCGATATCAGACAATTAAAACAAGAATTACGCAGGAGAGAACCAGCAAAGAGGGGGAGCAGGCTGTGAAGGCTCCCCCTCTTTGCTGGTTAGCGTACTCCACTTGACCAAGATATCTTCCAAGGTGTAAAGTTAGTTAGCTATCGCTGCCCTTGTCTAGGTTCCACTACCTTACTGCCTAGCTTTACAGGTCAGATATTTTTTTATATCATCAGAGGCAAGATGAAAATTCCAATTTATAGGAACACCACTTATCTCCTGATATCAATTTTGGTAGTGGCCGCTATTGTGCGATTGATTCATATCAATCAGCCATTTATTGATAGCTTTAGTTGGCGTCAGTCAAGCACAGCCATGATGGCCGAAAATTTCTATCGCAGAAATGGGAATATCTTCTACCCTGAAGTTAGCTGGGATGGGCCAGGGCCTAGCTATAATGGACGCGAATTTCAAACAGTTACTTATATTACAGCCCTTCTCTATACTTTATTGGGACAGCATGATTGGGTGGGACGCAGCGTCGTTGTCCTGTTTAGCTTGTGGGGAATATTTGCCTTCTATCAGTTAGTTTCTCGTATTTGGGATCGGGATCGCGCTCTTATGAGTGCTGCAATTATCGCAATTTTTCCCGGAAATATATGTCTCGATCGGTCTTTCCTTCCAGACCCGGCAATGATTGCATTAGTTGTCACAAGTTTCTGGATGCTGGTTGCTTACCTACAAACTGACCGCTGGTACTATTTATTACTTGCCACCCTCTTTGCAATTTGGGGCTTTTTAACCAAACTACCAGGTTTAATGATTGGCATTCCGATGCTCTATACAATATTTGTTGTCCTGCGTCATCGAGGATTACTGCGCCCGAAAAAGCTGATAGTAATTGGAGTAGCTGCCATTTCCATCCTCCTGCCAGTAGCTGCCTATTATTTGTGGGCGAGGCATATTGCTCTCACCTATCCGCCTTACCACTTTGCTGGCAGCGGGAACTGGCTCTGGGATCCTGCTTCACGTGATTGGTCGCAACAAAAATATTTCTTTCCTCAAGTATATAATCATATTTATAACTGGCTTTGGACATATCCCATTATGCTCCTTGTTGCTATTGGTTTGTTCCTTCCTCCTGATTATAAACTTCCTACCAAGGAATCGGAGGATCAGTCAAGTAATGTAGCTGTACCAGTACCAGGGATGTTTCATGCGTGGATACTTGGTTTTGCCATTTATTACTTCATTGGCGCTCAACAGCTCGTCCTAAATCCCTCTAACTTAAATATTATCAACCCAGCAGCCGCAGCTCTAGCAGGAAATGGTTTGATAGCACTTGCTTCATTCGCCAAGCGAGTCGGAGGTTCATCTTCAGCATTAGCACTCATAACGGCAATACTACTAATAATTTCTGGAATTGGTTATACACAGTTAAACTTATGGTGCTATTATCCTTGGGCAAAAGATGGTTACGAACTAGGGATAGCTTTGCAGCAAATAACTCAACCAAGTGACCTTCTTGTTACTATAGCTAATCGTGGAGGTGGCGATCCCGTCGCTATCTATTATAGTCGCCGACGTGGCTGGGTTTTTCCTCCTTCTATTTATTCGGGTTTTCCTCCTTCTAGTCCTCAAGAGAGGATGAGAAAGAATAGTATTGATTGGAAATATCCCATAACAGATGATACTTTAATTGCCATCTTGAAAGATTTGATTACCCAGGGAGCCGATTGGATGGGAATTGTTAAATATGACAATAATCAAATTGCAAGAGATAACCCTAAATTAGTTGCATACATTAAAAAAACATTGGAACTCTATCAAGAAACACCCAACTGGGTGATTTATCGAATTCCTCCCAAACTTAAAAAAACCAAGCGCTAGAACCATGAGACTTTGGGGGCTTCTTTGTCGGGAGTAGATTGTTGAGATGGCATGAGTGAGTGGGTCACTGGACAATCCATATAAGCTGTTGTGCATTTAAACTGTGATACAAGCATTACCCATGAGGGGGTGACAACAAGAGTCAAAACATTTATATAATCAAGGACATAGCCCTCATACCCCTCTGAAAAAATCGTAGTTTATTGCGCCTAATTCCGATTAATGAGCGTAATAAAGTCTTGACTTGCTTTCCCTGCCAACTCCCTCCGCTTCGCTGCGCCCAACATTGACCATATAATCAAATTCAAAAACTACTAGGGCGACGTATCGAGCGCCAGTATTCAGTTAACCTACCCACCTATTTTTGAATTCCCATTGTCTTGATTTTTTGACCTTGAATCACAGCACAACTTTAAGCAATCGCTATCAATAATATCAAATTGCTGACGGGTTGACAACCGCGTCAGGGCGCGGCAGTTAAAAAATGGTGTAATTTGTGGTAAATTACTCCGACGGCGTTTGTCGCCATCTGCGAGAGGTTTTTTCGCTACCGAGCTCCCAATAATCCGCCTAAATAGTTCCTAAACTCCCGTTTTTGGGCTTGATGACCAAAGATATCGTCAAATCTTTGACACCATTTATCAAAGCAGGGGGGCATCGCGGCGGAGGTCGTCTCTTTCATTGCTCATTCTTTAACGTTATATGCTTGCTCTTCAAGCATTAGAACTGATTTAGCTCGTATTTTTTGTTTAAGTCCCGATAAATGTCTTTTGCCATTTTTTCAACCCAGCACCTTCAAACCTTCTCCTGAACGTTTTCGCCCAACAAACCCCCTGGCCGAAAAGCCAAAATCACCACCAAAACCCCAAACACCCAAGCATTAGTCCAGCGACTCGACAAATACTGGTCGCTCAAAGACGACAGCAACCCAATCAAAACCCCTCCTAACATCGCCCCGACAATATTACCAATCCCCCCCAAAACCGCCGCCGTAAAAGCCCTCAAACCCGCCGTAAACCCCATCGTAAAAACGATCGTATTGTTGTACAAACCCACCAAAATTCCCGCCGAACCAGCCAAAGCCCCACCAATCAAAAAAGTCAGAGCAATAATCTGATCGACATTAATCCCCATAATTTTAGCAGCATCGCGGCTTTGAGCAGTTGCCCGCATCGCCTTTCCCAGACGGGTGTACTGCACGAAAACATGAAGCAAAACCATCAATACTACAGCCACCACCAACACAATTAAATCTTTCGTAGTAAATACAATACTCGTTTGAATTCCCAAAAACTTGAGAATATCAACTCGCGGCAACAAATCGGGGAAGCTTTTCGGAGCGGCAGAATTAGAACCCATCACGGGAATAAAAGCTTTCAATCCTCCCCAAAATAACCCCATATTTTGGAAAATAAAAGAAACTCCGATCGCCGAAATTAAAGGAGCCAAACGGGGAGCATTTCGCAAAGGTCGATAAGCGTACTTTTCGACCACAATATTCAGTCCAGCACAAAACAGCGAACATACAACCAAAGCGACTAACATCACCGGTATTGCGATACCTAAAGGTGCGCCGTCTTGAATCCCAAAAGCTCCGAACACAGTGAGCGAAGCAAAAGCACCCAACATATACAAATCGCCGTGAGCAAAATTGATTAACTCAATAATGCCGTAAACCATCGTGTAACCCAAAGCAATAATTGCAATCAGCGCGCCGTTGACCAAACCCACTAACAATTGTTGAATCAGAACTTCGGGACTGCGGAATATTTCGCCAATAATTGTCGGCAAATCAAATCCTGCGATCGGCCCTAACAACAAAACTATATAAGCTACACCTAGATATAGAAGAATACTCGGCCAGTTTTTCATAATTTTCGGTAATTGGTAATCGGTAATCGGGAATTGTGCATCGAGGCAGAAACCGGGTTTTTTTCCGAAACAACTCGATCGAAACCTTAAATCCAGTAAAAACCCGGTTTCTTTAGTATGAATGCGTCCTAGACTGCGATCGGTAATCATATAGTGGGTAGTCGCCACTAATGAATCACCAATCACAACTGACAACTGACAACAGTCAACTGACAACTGACAACTGACAACAGTCAACTGACAACAGTCAACTGACAACAGTCAACTGACAACAGTCAACTGACAACAGACTAATTATTCAGTCTTGAGTGCGCTCACAAACTCCCACTTGCCACCTTTAACAACATTTCCTGACATTGTAGTCAAGCTCGTGTCGCCGTTGGCGTCAAAACTCCAAGTGCCGAGTACCCCGTTAAAATCTTTAGTTGCCAAAACAGCATCGCGGATCGCGGCGCGGTCATTTTTGCAGACCTTATTAATTGCGCCGATAATCACCTTAGCAGATTCAAAAGCATAAGCTGCATAAGCTTCTGGTTCAGCATTATATTTTGCCTTGTAGCTTTCGTACCACTTCGCGCCAGCTCCAGTCAATTCTTTAGGAGGCAAGCCACCAAAAGTAGCATAAACGCCTTCGGCATCTTTGCCTCCAGCATCAATTAAAGCTTGATCTTTAATGCCGTCCGGGCCCATTAATTTAACTGCATTAGCGGCCATTCCGACATTTCTCATGTCTTTAATTATTTGTCCGGCATTGCTTTGGGTAGTGCCCCCAAAGTAAATCATGTCTGGATTTAAAGCTTTAATCTTATTCATTAAAGCTTTGTAATCACTGGCTTTGATATCAATTCCCTCGCGACCGAGGACTTGAATTCCCAACTTTTTAGCAGTTGCTTCAAAAACGTCAGCAACGCCTTTGCCGTAGAGTTCTTGATCGTCGAGGATGTAGACTTTTTGGACTCCTAAAGATTTCGCCCAGTTGGCCGCTACAGCACCTTGGAGGTCGTCAGCGGGGACAACGCGGGTGAAATTGCGAGTGCCTGCGGGGTAATAAACATTGGGTTCTTTGGCTTCGCCTTTTCCTGGTTTGGTCAAGCCCGGATAGGTGTTTGCCGGACTGACCATCACTACATTAGCTTGGTTGAGTACCGGAATTGAAAGTTTGGCAGCGCCTGAGTTGTAGTGACCGATCGCAGCAACTACCGAACCGTCGGCGGCGACTTTGTTAGAGTTGGATGTTACCTGGCTTGGGTCCCATTTACCGGCCGCGGCGGTGGCGTCATCAAGAACTTCGTATTCAATTTTGATTTTGCCGTCGCAGGCTTTGGAGTCGGTTTCAGCAAGTGCTTGTTTGATGCCGTTGACCATTGTTTGAGATTGACCCAAGGCGCTACCTGTCATCGGCAGCATGGAGACTATTTTGACGGTATTTGGGTCTCCTGGGCTGCTGACTGCGACGGGAGAGGCTGCGGGACTGGTTCCGGGACTGGCTCCGGGAGTTGTGGCGGTGGGTGCTGGAGGATTTTGACAGCTAGCGCACAGAGATGCTATCCCGGCGGCGAGGAGTAATGTCCGCAGCCCTCCGGTGTTGAGATTTTGTGTTGGGTTGGTTTTTGTGGGTGTGGGACTTTTGCCCCCTGATTGCTGTGAAAAGTTCATAGCTTGGTTGGTTTGTTGCTGGCGTTTTTGCATATTTTTCACTCTAATCAGTATGTAGTCAAGAGTTAGCACAAGTTTAAAAAATTTGTGTCAACTCTCAAAGATACACTGCTGCCACAAGAAGGTCGGGACTTGGGCCATATGTGATATCAATGTCGGCGATATCCAAAGTTGAGATTTGAAAAATGGCTTATTCGCCTGGTTCTGCTTGGTATTGTGCGATCGCAGTTTGGATTTCCTCGGCCGAGACGTTTGCTTGTTCTGATTTCGAGTAAATCAGGTGTAAGACAACCTGAGTCGGTGATTCAACTTGATAAATCAAACGATAACCACCGCTCTTACCAACTTGGGCATCACTGTTTTTAGCCCGGACTTTGTAAACGGTGTATTGGGTTCCTGCTATCTGGTTTCCGATGAAGTTCCCTTGGATAATCTCATTGAGGACGGGCTGAACATCGGTTTGAATTTGACGATACTTTTTGGCGAGTCCCTTGAGGCGACGTTTGAAGAGTGCCGTGAATTTGAGTTGGACTGGCATATCAGACATTGATGCCGTCCCAGAGTTCCTCGATGGGGAAAGTTTGTCCAGCTTTGGCTTGGTGGAAGGAGGCTTTCAGGTCAGCGAGGATTTGGTCGTTGGAATCGGTGTCTGAATCAAAATCTGAGTCAAAGTCTGGGGCGAGATCGGTTTGTGTCCGACTGGTCAAAAATTCCAGGAATGTCAGGGTTTGCTCTAAAATCGATTCAGGAGTTCGATCGATCGCTTCTAGAAGGCGTTGTTTGATCGGCGACATAAGATGACCTCTAAATCTAGCTCCTCTGAATCTTATCAATAATTCTATGGCGTGTTTCCTATTGATAACCTGTTCGATCGCCCGCGATGCACGACTTGTCACAACTAACGATGCTCTTTCGTCTTATCTATAAATACCTCAAAGGCTTCAACAGGAGGTTCCTAGATGAGAATTTTTGTGGCAGGTGCAACGGGGGCGATCGGTCGTCCGCTGATCGCCCAATTGCACAGCGCAGGACATGATGTAGTTGCATTGACCCGCACTCCCGAAAAAGCACGGATTTTAGCAGAACAAGGTGTGGAACCTGCGATCGCAGATGTCTTCGATGCAGATGCTGTCAAAGCTGCTGTGATTCGCGCTCAACCGTCCGTTGTAATCGAACAACTCACCTCTCTGCCTAAAACCTACACCCCTGAGACAATGCAGGCGGCAGCAGCACTGAACGATCGCATCCGTCTCGAAGGAGGTGCAAATGTCCTAGCGGCAGCGCAAGCGGCTGGTGTGCGTCGTTACATCAGGCAATCGATCGCATTTTGGGCAATTCCCGGTACAGGATTGGCCGATGAAGAAACACCCCTAGCCTTAGATGCTTCGCCCGCAGTTGCAGACGGAACCCGCACCCTAAAAGAGATTGAACATCGCTTGCTAGGGAACCCCAATCTAGAAGCAATTGTCCTGCGTTACGGCTTCTTCTACGGGCCCGGCACTTGGTACGCAACCGATGGAGACGTTGCCGAACAGGTGCGGCAGCAACAATTCCCGATCGTCGGAAATGGCGAAGGTGTATGGTCTTGGGTTCACATTGAGGATGCGGCCTTGGCGACGGTTGCGGCAGTCGATCGGGGAAATCCCGGTATTTACTTGATTGCGGACGATCGGCCCTTAGAGGTGCGCGTGTGGCTTCCTGCTTATGCCCAGTGGCTCAATGCTCCACCGCCACCGCAGGTATCAGTTGAGGATGCTCTGCGAATCAGTGGTGCAGATGCTGTCTACTATGGCACCCAGATACGAGGTGTCTCCAATGGTAAGGCAAAACGCGAACTCAATTTTCAACCGCGATCGTTGGAATGGCTTGTTAAAACTGCCGTTGAAGAGGGCCAACTGACTATTTAATCTCGATCGGGCTAACACTAGGAGTTGTCTGGAAAGCTTTCTAATCAGGGAGAAATAAAATGAAGATTGCTCAATATGGAACAACGATCGCGGTCATCCATGCGATCGCAAACGGACTGCATGGTTTAGCGCATTTGCAAATCCCAATTCCCCTCTCTCTCCTTCAGAGTTTGTTTGTGGGTATTGTGATTTTTCTAATGCCCATCATTGCAGCCGTTTTGCTTTGGACACAGTTCTATCGCATTGGTAGCTGGCTCTTACTCAGTTCAATGGCTGGATCGCTCCTGTTTGGGCTTTACAATCATTTCATCGAGATCAGTCCCGATCATGTGTCTCAAGTTGCCTCTGAAGGCTGGGGTTTGGTGTTCCAAGTCACAGCCATCCTGATATTAATTGTGGATGGATTAGGATCTGGAATTGGCTTCTGGGCATTGAGAACTATTCAGCAACAAGAGCAGGGGGCTTTATGAGTTCTCTGGATGACTTTAACCACCATCGTCCGTTGCTGTTCTCGATCGCCTACCGAATGCTGGGAACTGTCACAGATGCCGAGGATATGGTACAAGAAACCTTTCTGCGCTGGCAACAGACGGCAAGCGAAACCGTGCGATCGGCAAAGACTTATCTAGCAACTATCATCACGCGCCTCTGCATCGATCATTTGCGATCGGCGCGTGTCCAACGAGAACAATACGTCGGTACCTGGCTACCAGAACCGATGTTAACGCCACAATCCGAAAATTCAACCGATATAATGGAATTAGCAGACTCGCTCTCGATCGCATTTTTAACTGTAATGGAGCGTTTATCTCCGATCGAACGGGCAGTATTTCTACTCCGCGATGTCTTTGACTACGACTATGACGAAATTGCTCAGATGGTTGGCAAGAGTTCCACTAATTGTCGCCAAATCCTGCGACGGGCGAAGCAGCATCTTGCCGACCAACGTCCTCGTTTCCCAGTTTCCAGGCCGCAGCAAGAGCAGATTACAGCCCAATTTTTAGATGCCTCCACCAAGGGCGATTTGCAAGACTTGTTGCTGTTACTGGCGAAGGATGTGACGTTTTGTTCAGATGGTGGAGGCAAAGTGATTGCAGCCATCAAGCCGATACACGGGGCAATGAAAGTAGCTCGAATGCTATTAGCTATTCGTCGCAAATGGATGCTCAATGCTGTATCTAGCTTAGCCGATATCAACGGACAACCCGGCATGATCCAATATCTGGATGGCCACATTCACAGTGTGATGACGTTTGAGATTTTTGATGGCTATATCCAGTCTATTTACAGTGTGCGGAATCCAGAAAAGCTAGAGCGGATTTGCCAGGATATATCTTTGGAGTAATAGCCTAAAACTAGCGGTTTCAACCCCCAAATTATCTATGAAAACACTACTGAAAAAATCCGCATTACTGCTTGCTCTACCAATCTGTGTCTTAGCTAATTTTTCCTTACCTGCATCTGCTGATTCTACTGCTGACCTCATACTCAGTATGAAATGCCAGGGTGGTTACAACATCAATCTTTGGAAAAAGAAGGCTTCAGGTGAACTGCTCTATCGCTCGATTAGTTCCAAGGGTAATTTAAGTTTGGGCGGAGGTACTAGCAAAGCGACAGAAGGCGTTCGAGTCTATAAGTTTCGGAAGGGTAATTATGAATATTGGGTGTGGGATGGCACGTTGGACAGTCAGCAGTCGGGAACTTTAGAAGTGTATAAAAACAACCGTATCTTGATGCAGAAATCTTGTAGGAAAAGTTGAATTCTCTAGCCTGACTAAATTAATCCATTACAGTTGATCTTCAGCCCTGTTGTGTTGACATTCCCTCCTAGTTCTGATTCGGGATTCACTGGTTTAGTATGTTTGATCCATCCTGAGAGTATTGGTAGTGTATCTTTACGATCGCCCGATCCGAAAGATGCACCAATGATTCGGATGAACTATCTCCAAAGTGAATCTGATATGCAAAAGGTGGTTGCAGGAATTAAATTACTCCGCAAAGTGTTTCAGACAAGTGCCTTTGATGAGTTTCGGGGTGATGAAGTCGCTCCCGGTGCCGGTGTTAACAGCGATAAAGCCCTCGAAGCCTACATCCGGGAAACGTGCAGTACGGTGTTTCATCCTGTCGGCACCTGCAAGATGGGAACTGACTCAATGGCGGTTGTAGACTCCGAATTACGGGTACATGGAGTTGAGGGATTGCGTGTGGTAGATGCGTCAATCATGCCAACAATCACCACAGGAAATACGAATGGGCCGATAATTGCGATCGGCGAAAAAGCAGCAGATTTAATTAAAGCCGCAGGTTGCGTTTCACAGCAAGTACAGGAAGCAATGGCAAATTAACAGGGAGTGCGATCGATTAAATAGCCTTGACTATTTTTTTTCAATTATGAGCTAGCTCATAGCAGTTGTTGATAAAAACTGTCAGAATAAAGGTAGTTCAAGGTTAGGAGGGGAGCGATATGACTCTCACAAAAGCAAACATAACCGCATTAAAAGTAGAAACTCTCGCCAAACTCTATTTGGAAAGTAAGCCAGCCGAAATTTCAGATCAAACCATCGCCCAACTCTGTGATTGGCTAATGGGTGAGTTCCAGCAATTGCCTTTAAATCTACAATTTTCAGATTATATCCGTTACGAAAACGCAGAAGAAATGTTTGCAGATATCAAACAAGGGCAACTTTGGGTATCTGCTGAAAGTTACGATTCTTCGGTTTATCCCAATCCTATTTACGGGTTTATTTTTCAGGGAATGCACGATTACGACCACTACTTGACGGATAGTGAATTCAGTTTGGAAGGGGAAATCGTGGCTTACAACTTCACTGCAAAACGTGCACCGAGTTTAGACATCCAAAAAATTCTCTATTCCGAAATTGTGCTGCGCTCGGCTGCCTATCTTTATTTAGGACATATGGCTGCTCCTAAAATAGTTTTTCCCTAATTAATTATATAGGTAAAAGAGAATGCAGGAATGTCCTTGTTGTTCTGAGCCATTGTTGCGGCACATTCACCAACAAAAAGTTTGCTGGTTTTGTCCCAAATGTCGGGTAATGATGCCAGCTATTTCCGAAGTAAAAGTTACTTCAAATATTAGTATTAGAATGTCAATCAGACCTGGGATGTTACAATTAAAAGACGTTAGCTACAAGATAGGAGGTTGGCTCGCGCATGGTTGAGTTGCAATCAGATTTAGAATATGTGGTGAACGATCGCCTAAAAGTCTCTCTAGATGCGATCGCACAATTTTGCCAGCGCTGGAACATTATCGAGTTTGCCCTGTTTGGCTCGGTGCTGCGGGATGATTTTCGCCCTGATAGTGATGTGGATGTATTAGTTACTTACGAACCCTCGCACCGCCTCACGCTGTCTCATTTATTGGGTATGCAGGAAGAGATAGAGAATTTATTTCACCGTCCTGTAGATTTGGTGGAAAAAAAGCTGTTAAAAAATCCCTATCGGCGATCGAACATTTTGAAAACACATCGAGTGATTTATGCAAGCGGGCGATCGGGATAGTGCTTCACTTACGCTAGGCGATCTAATTTTTGAGTAAGAATCGCTACAGCCACTTCGTAATCCTTTCCGAGGAGGTAAGCGAAATGATAATAGCTGGCAAGATAGAAATCGCAGCCAAACTTCTGGTAGCGATCGCAGATCGCCAGAAATCCATAACGGGCATCGCTGGGCTTTGTGAACCAATCGCGATGGTAAGAGTCCTGAAGAAACAGCGTGAGTGTCTGTCGATCGGCACTCGGAATCAATCGAATGGGATAAATACTGGCATGGTGCGATCGCGGCACTGGCAGCAGCAGGTTATACTCTTCAACTGTGAGGAAATCTGCCAGACTATCTTCGGTACGAGGAAAATAGGATTCCTCCGGTAACTTGAGAAAATGGTGCCACGCCATCCAAAATTCGTGTTTGCTGTCAAATCCTGGATCGATATCTAAACGCCACTGTTGATCTTGACATAAATCATCAAGAACATTTTGGGGTAAATCCGTAAGTTTCATAATAGTTTCCCTGATTGTAAATTATTAGATTCTTAGGGTTAGAGAGTGTTGAGCGATCGCCCGCAAACAAAAGATGGGTTTTCGCTTAATTGCCCGCATTGCAATATATCAACTAGACTGCGAAATCAAATCCGAATCCTTTTTTTCTTTCGATCGATCGACACTAAAATCTTCATAGTACGATCGCTCAGTATTCACATCCCACAAATCGTGCTTTTCGCCGAGAATATTTCTCACAGCCAGAATTCCAGTCAGCATGGAATGGTCTTGGTTGTTGTATCGGTGCATACCGTTTCGCCCGATCGTCTGCAAATTCTCCATTCCCTTCAAAAAATTTTCAAGTACCTGCAAGTGTCCGCGATATTCGGCATCATAAACTGGATAAGCTTTCGGTTGCCGTATGACAACTCCATCCTCAACATCCGCAATTTTTGCTAAACCCAAGCCAACCAACTCGCGAGTTGCTAATTCCACAAGTTCAGCGTCCGACATTTCCCAAACCTCGTCGCCTACGCTACAGAAATATTCCATTCCCAAACAACTTTTGCTGGCGTCGGGAACTAAAGCGGCACTCCAATTCTTAAAGTTTTGAATTCGTCCAACTTTGACTTCGGGGGAGTGAATGTAAATCCAGTTGTCTGGAAACAAATCCTTGCGATCGACAATCAGCGACACAATCAAAAAATCTCGATATTTGAGCGAGCTCGCGGCGTGCAACACCTCTTCTGGCGGCTGCGGTTTCAGTCTTGCTACCAGCGCCGATATCGGCATACTCGTAATAAAATTATCCGCCGAATATTGAACTAATTCTCCGTTATGCTCAGCAGTAATACTTTTAATTTTATTCCCTTCACGTTCAAAGCTAATCACTTTAGTATCGAGATAAACTTTGCCGTCTTTATTTTCCACAGCTTCCGCGAACTTTTCCCACATCATCCCCGGCCCCAAAGCCGGATAGTCAAACTCTTTGATTAATGTTTTAGTGTCGTTGCTGCCAAACAAAGCATTAATAATTGCTGTCGTCAGGGACAATCCTTTAATCCGCTGCGCCGCCCAATCTGCTTGAATTTCCGAACAGGGAATTCCCCAAACTTTTTCAGTGTAAGTCTTAAAAAATGTTTTATACAAGCGTTCCCCAAAACGATTGATCACCCACTGTTCAAAAGTTTTTTCTTCCTTAAGCGGCCAAATTCTAACTTTCAGATAACTCAAAATAATTAGCGTACTCTCAATTATGCCCAAATTAAAAAGAGTATTGAAGGCACTGATCGGATAGTTAAAAAATTTACCTCGATAAAAAATTCGCGACAATCGCGGCACTTTAATAAACTCATTTCCCAGTACCTCTTGCCACAACTGCTGCACGGCTGCAACTTTAGTATAAAAGCGGTGGCCGCCAATGTCGAAACGATAGCCTTTGTAGGTTTCGGTGCGAGCTATTCCCCCAACTTTATCACCTTTTTCTAGTACAACAGGGATGATGCCTTCCTTGACTAGCTCGTAGGCAGCAGTCAAGCCCGCAGGGCCTGCACCGACGATCGCAACAGGATAATGTTTCACTCAGCCTACCTCCAGCTTTTTTCTCAACTATACAATTATTTATAACTTCTAAAATTGATAGATGCACCCGCGAACACCCTAAGAAACTATCGATCGACCTGATGTTGAAGGATAATTTGCCTTGATTTATTCAGCGATACTGGCAAGCTAGCTTTGCCAGTCCAGGACTTTTTTTGGTATAAGTGGCGACCCGTGCCGATCGCAAACGCCAGTCCGCTGTAAAAGTAGAAAAGCCAGTGCCAGGGAATTGTTTTTAGGGCAAATAGGAGACCGTGTTTTTGCCTAAAGAATCGGTAAAGCGGTGCATTAATTGCTACTAGCGGTATTGCCAGCAAGCTAGCCAGTACCAGACAGCTCAGCGACCAGCACGTCCCCAAAATTGCCAGCAGCACTGCATAAGTTAAAATCACGCTGATGCGGTTTGAAACTTGCAAGTTGAGGTCGTTATTCAATTTGCGATCGCGCCAAATCAGTTCTGTCCAAGGCAGCGCTCGGTAGAAAAAGTCAGCTTTCACCATCCCCATCGGTTCCCAGCGCTTTAAATGCTTCACCTGCAATGTTTTGCACAGCAGAATTTTATAACCGGCTTGTTTCAAACGGTAGCCGAGCTCAATATCTTCGATCGAAGCTTGGCGGTAACTCTCATTAAATCCGCCCATCTGCAAAAAAATTTCCCGGCGAATCACTCCGCAAGCCCCCCAAAAAGTCGAAGCTTCTTCGTTACCTGTTTGGTGCACGTAGTGGTGCAGCAAGTTCCTGTACTGCGATAGAAAATCGGGATCTCCCGGAGCATCATCGTAAGAGCCAATGAAAGCAGCTAAGTAGGGATTATTTTTGAACACCGAGCTCGCATAACCCACAGCTTCAGGACAAATTGCCACATCAGCATCCACAAAAAATAGAATATCTCCCTTTGCGGCCTGGGCACCCAAATTCCTTGCCCGCGCTGGCCCCCCGCATTCGGGAATTCTGATGACTTTGGCGCCGAATTCTTTAGCCAGACGCCAAGAACCATCGCTTTCGCCATCGGCTACTACAATAATTTCCATCGGTCTCGGTACAGCTTGAGCCAGTTTTGACAAACAGGTGCGGAAGTAAGCGCCCCCGTTGTGGACTGGGATAATCACGGATACAGTCGGGTCGGCGGTAGAAATCATCACCTAAATTATTTAATAAATTTCCCGGGGACAAAATTGCTGGAATTTTACTGGTGCTACTTTACGAAGGGTAAAATCAGCTCTGCTTTTTTGTTTATAACCCGATTTCTGTTTCAATTCAACTAAATTTTTTGCTGGCATTCTCGACTGCATTTTTTCCCATTCCTACCTGTATTCTACGCCACATCTTCCTGAGACTGACCTGATGCAGACAACAGCTTTATTAAATCTTTAAATATATGATTGTTTTTGTAAACCTTAGAAAAAGCCCCACCAGCTATTGTGTCTGAAATTGTTCCACCGCACCCGACTTTGATTTTATCTTGCATAAGCAGTATAAAATCCAACCTATTTTCTTAGTATATACGGAGATACGCCGGCTGTCAGGACTTGGTCGGTACAGTTTCTTTTACAGAGTTCATCCGCGAGTGACTCCTGGACCAAGCCTGTATCCCTACTGCCCAGTCAATCCACATTTTATGAGTTTTGGCAATATATTTAAAATATACATCTTAAAATTTCCCACGGTGTACGATCGAGCTTTAGTGATTTGCTAACATAGCGTTAGCCCAGAGTCCTCGAACCCAAATTTTACACGCAACTGGCGATCGTCGTGCATGAACACCTCCCAAAACAATTTAAATCAGCCATTAGTTTCAGTCATTATACCAGCCTACAACGCTGAAAAATTTATCGCTAAAACATTAGAGTCCGTCTTATCTCAAACTTATCAAAACATAGAAGTTTTAGTAGTAGACGACGGCTCTACAGATACAACTGCCGAAATCGTCAAATCTTGTGCCAAAAAAGATAGCAGAGTAAGCTTATTGCAGCAATCAAATGCAGGCGTAGCCGCTGCTCGCAACCTAGCAATTGAAAAATCTAGCGGCGAATATATTGCTCCCATCGATGCCGACGATATTTGGTATCCACAAAACTTAGAAAAACAAGTGAAGTGCCTGACTTCCTCAGCACCATCTGTCGGAGTTGTCTATTCCTGGTCAGTTGATATAAATGAACAAGACTTGCTCACAGGTGGATTTTACAACTCCACCGTAGAAGGAGAAGTTTACACAGCATTAGTTTATAAATATTTTATAGGCAATGCCAGCTCATCTCTGATCCGCCGCCTTTGTTTTGGAAAACTCGGCGGTTACAACTGCAAATTAAAAGCAGAAAACGCTCAAGGCTGCGAAGACTGGGAACTTCACCTCCGCATCGCCGAACATTATCAATTTAAAGTAGTGCCAGAATATTTAGTTGGCTACCGGCAGATTGCCAGCAGTATGTCTTGTAACTTTGGAGAAATGGCAAAATCTCAGTCTTTGATTATGGCAGATGTTCGGCAGCAACACCCCGAAATTCCCAGCAGTATTTATCGCTGGTCTAGCAGCAATTTTTATATTTACTTAGCAGTTAAAAGCAACCGCAGCGGCAATCACCAGAGTACATTATCTTGGCTGTATCGAGCTTTCAAAGAAGATTTATTTATGGCCTTATTGCGGCACAATCTGTACTTGTTGTCAATAGAAAGTATATTAAAAATTATAGTTTTACCGCCCACTAAATCCGGCTTAGAATTAAAACAAACATCACAATCAAGTGAAGAAACGACACTTGCGACCATTGAGAGCAGGATGAAAATTCACAGAATGTTGCCGTCCCAAGTTTATGAAAGAATGCGATTCAACAGTTTAACAAATCGAAAATCTAAATAAACCCAACCTTGAAAAACCCGGTTTCTTGAAGAAACCGGGTTTTTGAGGAAGCTAGAGGGCGCTTAATTTTGCCTGGTTGCTCGATCGAGAATCAGGAAAGAGGGTTAAATAAAAAAATATAATTTTCCCTTCTTTTTTCTTCCTTCTTCCTTCTTCATTCTTCCTTCTACTTAATCTCTCTAAGCGTGAGAAGCTGTAGGAGTTTTAGCTTGTGGCTGCTGGCCGTCTGGCGAAAGGGATTCCCCTTCAATAAACGATCGAAGCATCCAAGCCATTTGTTCGTGCTGTTCCATTAAACCAGTCAAAAAGTCTGCGGTTCCATCATCCTTAAACTCTTCACCGCACTGTTCGACGTGTGTGCGGAGATTGCGGATCACCAACTCGTGATCGTCAACTAAACGCGACACCATCTCAGTCGCCAAAGGCAAATCGCCGATATGTTCTTTAATCGAACCATACTTCAGAAAACCCTCAGCAGTACCAATTGGATAGCCACCTAAAGTTCTCACCCGTTCAGCCATAGCATCGATATTTAGTGTTAACGCCTGATAGTGTTCTTCCCACAACTGGTGGAGCGATCGAAACTGCGGGCCCACTACATCCCAGTGATACTTTTTGGTTTTGATTAACAGCAGATAAGCATCTGACAGGTCGTGATTCAATAGTTCGATAACGCCTGCACGTTGCTCGTCAGATAGACCTATGTTTAACTTACGCATTGAAACTGTTCCCTTAACTCTCTGTTTACATTTATTAAAACAAATTTCCCCAGCCACTTACATCAACCCAGAGGACGATCGAACTTTAGTAAAATATCTGCATTTCAGGTTAAAGTAATCACAATATAGATACCTTTAGATAGATGCGATGAAACTTTTTATTCCTGGTCGCCTTTGTTTGTTTGGCGAACACAGCGATTGGGCCGCCGGTTATCGCCCGCTGAATCCCGCTATAGAAAAAGGCTGCACTCTGATTGCGAGTACAAATCAAGGAATTTATGCCGAAGTTAAGCAGCATCCCACACACTTGATTTTGCGGGCTGCTTTAAATGACGGCACAAAAATTGAAGCTGCACTCCCGATGGAAAAAAATGCTCTGCTTGCTGAGGCAGAAACAGGAAGTTTTTTCAGTTATGCAGCCGGTGTTGCGTATCAATTTCTCTCGCACTCCGGCGTGGGAGGACTAGAAATTGAAAATTATTTAACAGATTTGCCAATTCAGAAAGGCTTGTCTTCAAGTGCCGCAATTTGCGTGTTAGTAGCCCGCGCTTTCAATCGGTTATACGATTTAAAAATGAATGTCCGCGCCGAAATGGAAATGGCTTATCTAGGCGAGACTGCAACACCTTCGCGCTGCGGCCGCATGGATCAGGGTTGTGCCTATGGAAATCGCCCGATTCTGATGATTTTTGACGGCACTGACATAAATGTTGTTGAGCTAAAAGTTGCCAAAGATTTGTTTTTTGTAATCGTAGATTTGGGCGCTAGCAAAAATACTCAAGAAATCCTGGCAAGCCTCAATCAGGCTTACCCTTTTGCTGCGAATGAAGTTCAAGAAAACGTGCAGAAATATCTCGGTGCGATTAGTTATCAAATTACGCAAGATGCAGCCTCCGCTTTACAGCAGGGAGATGCGGTAAAAATCGGCGAGTTGATGAAAGTTGCCCAGAGGGAATTTGATAGGTATTTAATCCCGGCTTGTCCCGGGCAATTAAGTGCTCCAGTTTTGCACGAAATCCTGAATTATCAACCAATTGAGCCTTATATTTTGGGCGGTAAGGGAGTAGGTTCTCAAGGAGAAGGCACGGCGCAGTTTATCGTGAAGGATGAGGACAGCCAGCAGCAAGTTATCGATATTATCAACAGCGATTTTCCCCAGATGGAATGTCTGAAACTGACAATCGGTTCGCAGTACAAAGTCCGCAAAGCCGTTATTCCGGCTGCTGGTTTCGGCACTCGGATGTTTCCGGCTACTAAGGCAGTGAAGAAGGAATTCATGCCAATTATCGATCGCGAGGGTCGCGCTAAACCGATAATTTTGGCGATTGTTGAAGAAGCTTTGAGCGCGGGAATCGAAGAAGTTGGTATAGTTGTGCAAAAGGGCGATCGCACTTTTTTTGAAGATTTCTTTAAAACTCCCCCGTCTCCCGAACTTTTCCAAAAACTGTCTGGGCAAAATCAGGAATACAGCCAGTATTTACAAGATTTGGGACAGAAAGTTACAATTCTGACTCAAGATGTTCAGGAAGGATTCGGCCACGCGGTATTCTGTGCTAAAGAATGGGCTAACAGCGAGCCTTTTCTCCTGCTTTTGGGCGACCACATTTACTCGTCCCAAACTGAAAGCTCTTGCGCGCGCCAGCTATTGGATATTTACTCGCAAGTGCAGCAAAGCGTAATTGGTTTGAGAGTAACACAAGCTGAGGTAATTCATCACTACGGCTGTGCGGCGGGAGTTTGGCATAAAAAAGATTCTATTTTGTCTGTGACGCAACTTTACGAAAAGCCGAATATGGAGTATGCGCGGCAGAATTTAAGGGTAGAAGGAATGGCGGAGGATTTATTTTTATCGATTTTTGGAATGTATGTCCTTGAGCCTAAAATTTTTGATTATTTGGAAGAACATATTAATGGCAATTTTCGAGAAAGAGGCGAATTTCAGTTAACTTCGTGTTTGGATAAATTGGGCAAGGTAGAGGGAATTGCAGGTTATGTTGTGCGAGGGCGGTGTTTTGATACGGGATTGCCTGAGGTTTACCGGCAGACGCTGATTGATTTTGCCATATCTGGTGAGTCGATCGGCTAATCAGCCTTAAAATTGAGCCTGACACCTCGCCACTCTCAAAAATCCCCATATAAGCCTAATTTGGCGCTGCTGGGCGCCCAGACACCGGATTTTGACCCGCAACGCCATCAAAAAAGTCTAACCGTAGGGTGCGCCGTGCGTACCGAGACCCAGATGGCGGCTCAAAGGATTTGTTGGCCTTAGTCCTATATATGTGTTGTTCATAAGCTGTACTGCATTTAAATTGTAAATTTCAATCCGTATCAAAACTCCTCAAATCCTCTTCCCTCTCTCCCCTTGTGCCCCTCTCCCTCTCTCCCTCTCTCTCCCTCTCTCCCCGAATCCCCCTCTCCCCCTCGGACATCACAGACCATCTAGATGCGCAGCAGCTTATTTATAATTGGTCGATCGTCCTTGAGGCTACCCATAGCTGCCGCTGCACCGCTGCCTCATCAGCTACATCCCTCTTTTTTCCGTTGTTGACCGCCCCCAAATCACAATAATTGTAACGAAATATTACAAACTGACGCTAAAGCAGCATAGAGGCTTGACAGCAAAGAATTAAGTGGCTAATCTGATATACATACCCGGGTAAGTCAATTCACTGTCATATGCAAGAAAAGCAAAAAGTTACACTGTATCTTCCACCTGAACTGCATCGCCAGCTCAAAATCAAAGCCGCAGTCGAAACAGAACCGATGTCATCAATTGCAGAAAGGGCAATAGTCTTTTACCTAGGAAACCCCGAACTGGTTGACGAAGTAGAAGCCTCCTACGGACAAACCCATCGGGTATACAACTGTCCAGAATGCACGGGTTCTGTAGTAATGCGAGATGGAGAACTGGCATCCCTCAAAAGTCAGCCGAGCTTATTGGCTGAGCAGGATCTTCCAGTAAAGCAAGTGTCGGGCGTCAGTGCCAGCACAGCCCAACCGGGAGAGGAAGAATTGGTTCCCTGCTAAGAATGCCTTGCTTTCCCAAAAAGCCAGAACTGAAAATTTCAGCAAGATGGTTAATGGCAGCATTGAGATTCAGCAAAGATAGCACCGTCTCTAGTGGGTCGAGGAATATGCAAGAAGAGATCAGTATTCTAATCCAAGCTCAATATCCTCTGATCTACCTCGTGACATCCGAGGAAGAGCGGTGTGAGCAAGCAATTTCGACAATAGCTCAAGCCAAACCACAGCGACGAGTATTTATCTGGACTGTAACTCACGGCATTGTAGAGTACGGTCAACCCCGCACCACCACCCAGCACAACACAGTCTCGCCAGAGGCAGCAATTGAATGGGTGATCAGGCAGCGAGAACCCAACAGCAACGCTAGCATCTACATTTTCAAAGATTTGCATCCTTTTATAGATTCTCCTCCGGTAACGAGGTGGTTGCGCGATGCGATCGCCAACTTCAAAGGAACGCAAAAGACAATTATACTGATGTCTCCTTTGCAGCAAATTCCGATCGAGCTAGAAAAGGAAGTAGTGGTATTAGACTTCGCGCTCCCAGACATGAAGGAACTAAACCAAGTATTGTCTGGCCAGTTGGAGCAAACAAAATCGCGACGCATTACCACAGAAGCACGAGAAAAACTTTTAAAAGCAGCCTTGGGATTGACCAAGGACGAAGCTGAAAAAGTTTATCGCAAAGCCCAAGTTTCCACGGGGCGCTTGACGGAAGAGGAAGTAGATATCGTTCTTTCCGAGAAAAAGCAGCTAATTCGGCGCAACGGCATTCTAGAGTTCATCGAAGAAGACGAAACCCTGGATGCAGTCGGCGGTTTAGAAGAGCTGAAGCGGTGGCTCAGGCAGCGTTCCAACGCCTTTACAGAAAGGGCCAGAGAATACGGCCTGCCCCAACCAAAAGGGATGTTAATTCTCGGCGTACCCGGATGCGGAAAATCGCTGATTGCCAAGACTACCTCCCGCCTCTGGGGACTGCCCCTGCTGAGGCTAGATATGGGTAGAGTCTACGACGGCTCGATGGTGGGTCGATCGGAAGCTAACCTCCGCAACGCCCTCAAAACCGCAGAATCCATCTCTCCAGCCATCCTCTTCATCGACGAACTAGACAAAGCCTTTGCAGGAGGAACTGGTTCGGCCGACTCAGACGGAGGCACCTCCAGCCGGATTTTCGGTTCCTTCCTCACTTGGATGCAAGAAAAGACTTCCCCAGTCTTCGTAATGGCAACAGCCAACCGAATCGAGCGGTTGCCGGGGGAATTCTTGAGGAAAGGCCGATTCGACGAACTCTTCTTTGTTGACCTGCCTACAAAAGAAGAACGCCAAGATATATTCAAGATTCACCTGTCAAAGCGTCGTCGGGACATCTCTCGCTTCGATTTAGAGCAACTTTCCAACGTTTCCGACGGATTTTCAGGTGCAGAAATTGAGCAAGGGCTAGTAGCAGCAATGTACGAAGCCTTCGCTCAAGATAGAGAATTTACGCAGCTAGACATCATTGCGGCCATTAAATCTACATTGCCACTGTCTAAAACCATGACCGAACAGGTGACTGCCCTGCGGGATTGGGCTAGACAGCGCGCACGGCCCGCTGCGTCTTCCGTCGCTGAATACCAGCGAATGGAATTCTAAAAGCTTTCTCCTGGTCCAAACAGGAGCAAAGGCTAGCAACAGCTAGCAGTTCGATAGAAGAGCCGCCCAGCGGCACCGTTAAATCCAGACCGTTGTTGTTTCTCTCTCAGTTTTATTAGGAGGAAATCCAATGTCTCACTTTAGCACTCTGCGTACCAAAATCACCGATGCCGAAATCCTGAAAGCTTCCCTGCGCGACTTGGGCATTTCAGTCAAGTCCGAAGCTGATGTTCGTGGCTATAACGGTCAGCGCGTTCGCTCCGACATCGTGGCGATTCTGGAAGGCGAATACGACTTGGGTTGGTCTCGCAATAGCGACGGTTCTTTCGACCTGATTGCTGACTTGTGGGGCGTCGCCAAAAAGCACAATCAAACCGAGTTGATCAACTCGATCAACCAGAAATACGCAGTGAACAAGACCTTGGCAGCAGTCAAGCAGCGTGGTTTGCAAAACGCCAACGTTAAGCTGGTAGTGCAAAACTAATTGATCTGCGCGTTTCCAAGCTCGCGGGTTAACCTCATACGGGTTAACCCGTTTTTTGTTGGGAGATTTTTTACAGTCCCAATCAGCAACTTTCATGGGTTGAAACGCTGGGGGGTGACAAATATAGCTAGGAATCATGCCGCTCGCAAGCTTGCAACTGTGAGACCGCGTTGATAAAAGTGACGCTTATTACGAGTTAACTTCATTAAGTCTTCCACAGGTTTAGCATATTTTTCGAGATAATTAATGCATTGTATTATAGCCTCCTGTTTTACAATCACGAAACATTTCTTCGATACCCATCCGTTGCTTAATCGTTTACGGTTGTTTCTGAATGATTAAACCGCAGAGGGCGCTATTGGCGCAGAGGAAGAGAAGAGAGAGATGAATAATTCCCATACCAACGGATTTGATATGATTTAGTGATTGTTATGTTGAGAAACTTTTTTTTTGTCAAGCATTTTTTGGTAAATTTCAACAATTTTTTCTGCCTTTTTATCCCAGGCAAATTCTCTGGCTTTTTCGATCGCCTTAGCTGACATACTTTCCCGCAGCTTATCATCTTCGACCAACAGCTTAATTTTACTTGTCAACTCCTGGGTGAGATATTCTCTAGAATTTGGCTCGATCTTAAAACCAGTTTCTTCATTCACGTATTCACCAATACCGCCGTTATTGGCAACTATGCAGGGAAGTCCGCAAGCCATAGCTTCCATTACCACTGCGCCGCCAAACTCTCTGATCGAAGGGAAACAAAAAATATCTGCTTTCCTGTAATAATCCAGAGTTTCTTGTTGATTAACCCATCCTGCAAAGCTGACTATTTCGCTTAAATTAAGCTCCTTTACTCGGTTTTCCAAATTATTTCTTTCCGAGCCATCTCCTACGATTGTTAAGCGTATTTTACTTTGAATTGCCTGGTCTAATTTCCCAATAGACTCTATGACAATATCGGCGCATTTGTAAGGAACCAATCTTCCTACAAACAGTAGATTGATGTGGCTGGCATCTTTATTTTGGATATTTGTATGATTTAAAAATTCTTCAGAAATGCCATTTTCGTAAAACAAATCAATTCTTTGGTCGGGGATTGCAAACAAATCCTTTAGCATATTCAAAGTATAGGTTGAACCTGCTAATATTTTGTCGGCTTTTTTGTAAGTTTCTACATAACCTGGAATTAATGCGCGACCAACTGCTCTCAAAAAGTTGAATTGAGCAAATTCTTGTTTGGCCGTTTCTTGAAAGCCTGGTGGAAAGGGAATGCCCCCATTCACAGGCCCTAGAATAAAAGGAGTCTGCTGGCACACACTGACTACCTTAAACGGATACCGCGGCATCATCGGGGTAATTGCATGAACTATGTCATAATCTCCGTTGAGGATTTGTGAGTGAAATTTTTGATATACTTGCTGATTGAATTCTTCATAAATTGGGTAGCTCAGCGCATTATAAAGAGGCCAATTTACTCGCCCGTTTGCCGTAATCTTTGCGACTATTTTATAATATTGTTTGTTAAAATTTCCTTCCTCAAGGTAGAAAACTTTTTCGTATTCGGGGTGTTTTTCAAGCGCTGGTTTATTTCTAATATGGGTAACGAGTGTTGCATCAACTAAATTGTTGATTTTATGAAAAAAATTGTACCCCACTAAAGGTACAGATGCCCAGTCAGGATTGCACTGCTCTACAATTAGTAAAACTTTTAATTTTTTATTAGTCATTTGTTTGTTACCTGTGCTTGTGAGTTAATTTTAAGGTTGTGTTTACCAGAAGAAGGCGGGGGCTGTTACCAAATGATAGGATTCCACCGATATATCCTATAAAGTTGGCAGTAGGAATTGCTTTTCAAGCAACTCATACTGCCAACTTTTTCTTCCTGTCAATTTCGCTTCTAGTACCAACATGGATATTTCACTCAGGTGGAGAATTAATCATAACATTAACTCAAACAACATTATCAACCAAGTCTAAATTATCACTGCCCAGATCGGGGGCGCCTCATTTATCCCAACCCCGATCGGGGTTGGAATTTCTGGGACGTTAGCTATAATTCTAGCTTGCTGAATTAATAGAGTTGGTTGTTTTGTATTCGATTAGCTTGCTCTGCTGCCCCAGCAATCGGCGCTGGTGAAACTGGATTTGACCTTGTAGCTGGGGAAATTTGGCTAATACACATGACAAAGCGTAGATGGCAGCGTCTTTAGTTGTGAGATCCCGCTGCTTTGCATAATAGTTATATGTGCGATAGGTTGCTAAGGGGTAGCCAGTCAATAGTAACAGGCTCCAACCTTGTGTCGGCAATGCCATTGCCAAGGCTAGCACTGGCAAGATCAATCCCCACAGCCAGGTGCTTCGGGTTTCTTTGACCCAATGGCGTTCCGGTTCGCTTCCGTGCATCCAGGAACCCTCGGCGTAGGCGTAACCCGCTCTTTGGGCGCGCTTCCACCACTGAGCAAAACTGGTCATTTGCGCGTCGTGCAGGGTCATTTCTGCATCTAAACGGAGGATTTTCCAATTTTTTTGGCGCAACCGCACGCACATTTCTGGTTCTTCGCCGGCTATTAGTGCGGGATTGAAACCCTGGACTTGCTGAAATGCTGCGGCGCGCATCATGGAGTCGCCGCCGCAGGCTTTGGCTTCGCCGACGGGGGTGTCCCACTCGATGTCGCACAATTGGTTGTAGATGCTTGCTTCGGGGTATCGTTCGCGCCTCCGCCCGCATACTGCTGCTACGTTGGGTTTGGCTGCGAGTTCGCTGTAGGCCCGATCGAGCCAGCCGTCAACTACTTCACAGTCACCGTCTACAAATTGGACAAATTCGATGTCTGGAACTAATTGCAGCAAGCGGGCAAAGCCTTCATTTCTGGCGCGGGCGGCGGTAAAGGGTGTGGATAGGTCGAGTTCTACTGTATCTGCTCCGAGCGATCGGGCTAATTCCAAGCTGCCGTCTGTTGAGCCGGAATCAACATATACAACCAGAGCTATTTTTCCGATCGCCGATCGCAAGCACTGGCGAAGCCGTGAGCCTTCATTCCGCCCGATCGCGACTAATCCAACTTGTTTCAAGTTCTACCTCTTTTATTCGAGTGGCGAGCTGTTCTTTTAATATTTTACTAACACTCTAGGTAACTTCACAATATCTTTATATTATAACTTCAATTGAGTTCCGGTTTTCGGTGTTAAACTGCCGATAGCTTATGTAGCTTATTCTGTATTAAACCACACCAATCATTTTGAGTGAAGCTCGGTCAAAAATGCTGCATATAAGTTCTTTGTTCACATTTTACTGTGCCGATCGCGGAGTCAGCCATACATTTTTTTCACTCTGCCAACAGTGGAATTACCCAGACTCTCAAGTCCGCATGGTTGTTCCGAATTGCGAGCAGTCATGTCGCGGATCGAATCTTGTGGAAGCTATACCCCAATACCTCAAATGGCTGTATTACCGCAGCGCTGACAGACCTAGAGATTGTACAGAAAAGCGTTTCCTCAGAGATTTCAAGGATTTTGATGTAATTTACTTGTGGCCTAACACTTCGATCGAAACTTTTAGGAAAGTAAAGCAGGAGAACAAACCCATTTTTTTGGAGCGCATCAACTGCTATACAAAGGAGGCAAAATTTATTCTTGATGATGCTTACCGCCGCTTGGGAATCGCTCCGCAACACCAAATTAATGCTGGTATGATTCAGGAAGAGGATGCAGAAATTAGTTTGGCTGATTTCATTTTTTGTCCGGGTCCCGAAGTAAAAAAATCTTTTATAGAAGCGGGAGTTCCCGAACATAAACTGATCCTTACCAGTTACGGGTGGTCTCCCAAGCGCTTTCCGCCTTTTTCGATCGACAAGCCACTGTCAGACACGATTACTGTTGTTTTTGTGGGCAGCGTCTCTGTCAGAAAAGGAGCTCATTTGCTGTTGCGGGCTTGGGAAAAAGCGGGAATTAAAGGCAGACTGCTGCTTTACGGAACTATGGAGCCAGCAATTGCTGAAACTTGCAGCAGAATTTTAGGACGCTCAGATGTAATTCATCGGGATTACACTAGCGATATTGCCTTGGCTTATCGCGAAGCTGACTTTTTTGCCTTTCCCAGTCTAGAAGAAGGCAGTCCGCTGGTTACTTATGAAGCGATGGCTAACGGTTTGCCAGTTCTAACTTCGCCTATGGGAGCCGGCGCTGTTGTCCGAGATGGTCAAGATGGCATAATTGTTTCGCCCTATGATGAAGAAGCGCTAGTGACGGGCTTGCAACAGCTCGCTGGTTGTGCCGATTTGCGGCTTCGGATGAGTGATTCGGCACGCTCGCGGGCAGAGGAATTTACGTGGGAAAAAGTTGCACGGCGGCGCGCACAGTTGGTACTCGAAAGATTGAAACTAGCTTGAAAAGTGATATCAAATCAGGTTACATCGGAATGATAGTTGACTGTTGACTGTCAGGCAACTCTGGACACGGCAATGCCGTTTCCCTACCGCAAAATAATCGCAGCGCTCGAAGAGGGTTCGCCCGCCATCGCACTCGCACTTGCGATGTAACCATCGCCCGATTAATTGTAGGGAAACGGCTCTCGCGTAAGTCCTGATATCATGTCCGATCGAACGAAGATAATAAAATTAGTTTGTACTGAGGACTTTAGTCCGAAGCCGTCAAGGACTAAACTCCAGTCACTACAAACATTCTTTATTACAGGTAATAGATCGGACTTGATATGACTGTGGCTAATATCAATTCTGATGGCACCGGATTTGATAGGAGGGGAAAAATTTGAGGTTGTGGAGGCTGAGCAGTGCCTTTAATTTTTTAATAAAATTCAAGCTAATTTCATAATTTTTCTGCGACTTCTAGAAATAATTTTTCAGACTTCCTGAGTCTTTTTTTCGATGATTTTTGCCGGTATTCCCACCGCAGTTGCACCTGGTGGCACGTCACACATCACAACAGCATTAGCACCAATCAAAGCACGATCGCCGATAGTTACGGAGCGAATAATTTTCGCTCCTGCACCGATATCGACCTGACCGCCAATTTTGACATCAGCAACAATTGTCACCTGTTGAAGAATCAGACAGTTAGGACCAATGGAAGCAGTTGGATGAATGACAATGCCATTAGGATGAGGCATCAGCAGTCCTCCTTGTATTTGGGAGTTTAAAGGGATGTCTGTTGCAGTTACAACGCTCCAGAATCGATACTGAATGATGTTCAAACGGCATAAAAAATAGCCTAAAATCCCACCTTGCTGCCGCCACTTTTGATAATTGCGGATAGATTTGAGCAGTTGGCAACTGGGCTCCCACCACTTGCTAGGTTTTTCGCGGCTCCAGTCTGGTTCTGTAGCAGAAATGATTGGCTTAGTGATTGATTCAACCATTGTTTGTTAAATATTTTGATGATGTATACAATTGGGTCTTATTGTGCAGTTTACCTTAAGAGGACTCTCTAACTTGAGTAGGGAGATTGATTGAATCTGAGCATAGTTATAATTGAATTTTCAATCCAACATCCTAGGCTTAATTGTTATTTAATATGCTAGCCAGCCAATAATTGCGAATTTTGTTGCGCAAAGCTTGGGTTGAAAAAGAGTCGGCTAAGGCGGCTATTGTTTTAACTTTGTGTCGGATTGCCCCTTGAAAAATTTCTCTGATCGGGGTGTGCACAACTAAATGAGTAGGCTTTTGTTCTACTATCAAGCGCAGTAAGTTTTTAATCGGAACTGTACCTTGAAATCCGGCACCGATTGCTCGTACTCCATTTGCTAAAACTCGATCGTAAGGTTCTGCTGTTAAGCAACAAATAATTGTAACTTCCTCAATCAGCTTGCCTATTTCAGCAACTGCGTCAACCGAGTATTTTTGGGCATAGTATGCTTCTCCTTTATCTTCAGCAAAGCGTTCAAATGCTTCGCCGTAATCGCCAGCATATTGCACTATTAATAAACGCATTTTACTAGCCTTTCCTTGGAAACTGACTTGATTAATTTTAGCATTAAGTTTCGGAAATTTTAGTAGATTGAATAATTTTAGCAGGAATGCCGACTGCTGTTTTTCCTGCTGGAACGTCTGAGAGTACAACTGCATTTGCCCCGATATTTACATCGTCGCTCAAGGTAACACCTCCCAGGATTTTCGCGCCTGCGCCGACGTTAACCCGATCGCCCAATCGAGGCGCTTCTAGTGGCTTGTCCAAATAGCGGTTCCCCAGGGTGACGCCTTGGCGGAGCACGCAGTCGTCGCCGATCGTGCAATATCCGTGAATAATAATAGCACCTTGATGTTCAATTACCACGCGACGACCGAGCTTTACTGTATAAGGCAAATCTATACCGTAAGTATTGCGGATTTTGCGATAGAGCGATCGATAAATAATGCTCAAAGGAGCGCGAAGCAGTATCGGTTGAACTTGCATTCTCCAGACACCAAAGCGCTGAACTGCTACGGCTCGAAATCCCGGCTTTGTCCAATCTCCGCCGTGAGCAATCCAATCTTCTTTTATCTGCTGCCAAAGTCCAACTACAGGAGCTTCTACTCGATTTTCACTTGCTATTAAGTCCGGCTGCATTACCATAAGTTTTCTTTAACACACTGTTTTGTTTAATTGTTGTCCTATGCCCGCCATAAGAGGCTATTTATTGCTTTTTTGATTGATACTCAACCTGTTTTTTTTGAGCAAAAATATCAATTATTTGTCGAGTATCTGGCAATGCCTTCTTTGCCATAATTAACCGGGTTTCTGGAGCTTGGATTTGTTGACAAACACCGTTTAAAAGTTTTTGGAATTTTCAATCTCACCTCCTTTAAAAAATACACTATTGAGCATGAAATCCTTGAGATAGTTTGGCGGATCTCTGTCCGGCTTGCCTTGAAGTACGCGGCGCAACCTCCAGGCTGCAAAACCCGAAGCCCAGGATACATCAGTTAATGCTGTGTAAACCAAGCCGTAGTTTTTGAGAAAGTAGCGTCGCCGGGAATCAAACCAATACTGGGGCAGCCGCTTGGGGGCTGCTTTCGTGTCGGTGACGCCTGAGCTTTGACCTACTAGGTGGACAACGCGACTTTCGGGTACGTACCAGCAACTCCAGCCAGCTTTGTTCGCTTGCAGGCAAAAGTCCATTTCTTCGCAGTACATGAAATAAGCTTCATCCATCAAGCCAATCTTTTCAAATACTTCGCGGCGGACGATCATGCTGGCTCCAGCTACCCAATCAGTTTGGCAGATTTCTTGGGAAATAGGAGGCGCTGCGGCCCAGTTGGCTAATAATTTGGATATAAAACCTGTCCGCCAACCAAAATCGAGTTCGGTCAAGATGTTGTGGAACCGAAAAGCTGACTCCTGGGGGGTGCCGTCGGGGTCTTCTAAACGGCTGCCGGCGATTCCTGCTTCAGGATGAGTGTCCATGAAATCGACGAGAGCTTTGAAGGCACCGGGGCGAACTACGGTGTCTGGGTTGAGCAGCAGGAAGTAAGGGGGGGGATTGGTGGATTGCAGTACCGGACGGATGAGGGCGTTGTTGCCGAAGGCAAATCCGCCGTTGCGGTCTAGGGGCACGAAGGATGCCCATTCGCTCCAGCCTTCTGCTTCGATGGCGGCTGCAATTTCTGCGGCTGAGTTATCGCCTGAAGCGTTGTCGGCAATTGCAACGCGGGTATTTGGCAGCGATCGAATTTCGCCTACTAGAGAGTGCAAGCAGTCGATTGTCAGGCGGGGCGTCCTGTAATTAACAATGACTACGAGTAAGGAGTACGGCTGACTAGACGCACTTGCATTCGACATAAGGGCAATACTCTTTATTGACTTTTTTAGCTCAGCTTGTGGTTTTTGACAAGTCTCGGGCGATCGCTATTTTTAGCTCCGCCTCCTACTTTAGCAGCAGTAAAGGGACGTGCGGTAGATTTTGCAGTTTCGCATCAAAATTTTCGGCACGGACTGGAATACCCTGCCACCAACCGAACCCTGAACAAGATACAAAAACTAAAATTGAAAGTTGCACTCCTCAAAGCCACGAGCTAAATTCAAACTTTGGATGACTGCAACATCTTCAATAAAAGCTGCCACCGCGAACGGTGCATTTCTTGGTGCGTCATGCTGCGAGCCTGCTGGAGAGATGCCTTGCCCATACTTTGAAGAGTCGGCAAGTTTTGCGCCGACCATTCGATCGAATCTGCTAAGGCCGCAGGGTCGTTAGAATTGACCATTACACCTGTTTTGTGGTTTTGGATGCAGTCGCGCAGTCCGTCTGTGTTGCTTGCGAGTACCGGTACTGCTTGGGAATAAGCATCGTAAACAATCCGAGGCTGCTCGTCTGAAAGACTGGGAACTACAATAGCGTGATATTCTTGCAGCAACCGAAAGAATTCTTTGCCGTAAGCAACCGTTCCCAAAAATTGGATGTTAACCGATTTTTGCAGTTGATTGCTAAGTATTTTGCATTCGCTTAACAGTGTGCCATCGCCGAGTATATCGAGATTGACAGCAATGTTTTTATTGTCCAAAATTTTCATTGCTTCTAACAGAACTAACACGCCTTTACTGGACTCCACTCTGCCAGCAAATAGAAGTTTGAGTTTTTGGGTTGATGGGGATAATTTTTTGTGCCATATTTCCTCTGCATCGGCTTCAGAAATGATATTTTCTTCATCTATCCAGGAAGCGTGGATGACGTGACCTCGTTCTTGTCGCTTTGTCAATAAACTCTGCTGGTATTCCGATTGTGTGAAGATTGTCAGGTTAGCATTATTTACGCACCAGCGATTCACTATTTCCGATATGTAAGCGATGATTCTGTCTTTAATTTTTATGGTTTTGCCTGGTTCCAGACGCCACGGCGCGGACTCGACTACGAGTACGTAGAATTTTCCCTGAATCAGGGCTATTGGTGTCACCAACCACCCCATAGGAATGGGCCAGCCTGTTACGCAACTGTGTACAATATCTGCTTTGCCGATCGCACCCCAAAGTTTGGCAACTGTAGCAGGCAGCGTCAATATTGCCTCGGGGTAGCTGTTTGGGGAGGGAAGGTCAATGAATTCAACGTTAGAAAAGGATGGTTCGCCGGTGACGGCAGTTGCGTTTTTTGGGGATGTTTCTTGTTGGCTGGGAGTTGCTAAGGTGAAGTTTTTCAGATACCTGAAGTGTTCCGTTAGGTCTTTTGCCCACAGCGGATCGAGATACCTGTCACCTTTTTCATCGCAGGTGGATCTGATGTTAATGACCATCAAATAACGCTTGGTAATAGGTTCTAGAAACTCTAAATCCTGTGTTTTTCCTAGTTGTTCTGAGTTGTTTGAATTAACTTGCATACGTGACATCCTATTTATTGATTAAACTCTAGTCTATAATACAATATAAATTCTGTGGCTCCAAAATTTTTGCGCTCGCTCGCGCTGTATGCCGTTCATTTATGCGATTTTAACTAATTTTATCTAGATTTTTGTTGCAAAATTTACAAATCTTAAAGTTTATATTGCCTGTAGGCTTGACTTGCGGCTCGGTGCAGCAGAGAATGTCGGTAAACTAACCCATTCATGTCGTCGGAATAGCCACCGCCAATCACGCAGGCAACTGGATAGCCGCCAGCCAAACAGGCAATCAAAACTTGCATTTCCCGGCGAAATAAACCCGTATCAGTTAAAGCTAATTTTCCCAGTTTGTCGCCCAGATGAGGGTCTACTCCGGCATCGTACAAAACTAAATCTGGCTTGACATTTACCAGCAAATCTGGTAAGAATTTATCCAATGTTTGTAAATATTCGTCGTCCTCCATACCGACAGGCAAAGGTACATCTAAATCGCCCTTTTGTTTAGTACCGGGAAAATTCACCTCGCAGTGCATCGAGAAAGTAAAAACGCTGCTGTCATCTTGGAAAATTACGGCGGTTCCGTCTCCTTGGTGCACGTCTAAATCGACAATTAAAACTTTGCGAACTAAACCAATTTTTTGCAAAACGCGAGAGGCGATCGCCAAATCATTAAAAATACAAAAACCAGACCCAAAAGCAGGGAAGGCGTGATGAGTTCCGCCCGCAGTATTGCAAGCCAAACCGCACTCTAAAGCGAGCTTGGCAGTTAGTACCGTCCCTGCAACCGCAGTGCAAGTGCGGTTAGCAAGGGCTCGACTCCAAGGTAGACCAATTCGTCTCTGAGCTTTGTCATCGAGCGTTCCGTTGCAGTAAGCTTGAACGTAGCGGTGGTCGTGGACTAATTCAATCCATTCTTGAGGGGGAAGTTCGGGAGCGTGAAATTGGGATTTATCTGCTACCCCGTCCGCGAGCAGCATCTGGTAAAGCATCCGAAACTTTGCCATCGGGAAGCGGTGATCCGGCGGCAGGGGTGCCACGTAATCTTCGTGGTAAATAATTGGTAAGTCCATTAAGATTATTGTAGAACGAATGACTCTCCAATGGAAAGCCTGCAATCTCAAATTTAAATTCTTAGGAGAACCTGTATTATATGCAACCATTAAAAACAGTCTGGCAGTCCGGCAGCACCGACCCCGACAGTGCTGACAATCTCGATAATATCAGTCAGTGGTGGGGAAACCTCAACGGCAAAGAAATTAGCTGGGTACAGCGACTGATTCCGCAAATCGGTGGTCTGAGCGAAATTCACTGGCACCCCCAGCGTTTTGACGAAACATTTGTCATAGTCAATCCCGAAATTCGCGAGGAAACTCTCTATTGGTACAAACCCGATTCTCCTGTCCAACGTAACAACACAGTTCAAAAATTAGAACTAGACAACCTGCAACAGCAATTGTACATCTATCCTCAGTTGGAATCCGAACTGGTAATTCGCATTGGATTTCCCGAAGTTAAATATCAAACGCTTGAATTGAACAATCCCGAAATCGCCTTGGGCGAAGATAATATGCTGCTGCTGTGGGAGGCTGACCGAGAACTTGAAATTAAAATCTCCCTCAGCACTGAAAATATTGCTAAACTTAAGGAATTGCTTGCCTAGAAAAGACCGAGAAAAGAGTTTATACGGCAGGCATTGGGTGCGGGCCCGTCGATCTCTACTCTTAGTTACCTATAAATATCTGAAGACTTGCGCGCGGGTACGCCATCACCTTGGTTTTTTCACAGCAATACGCGTTGCAGCCCGGGACCAAGAGTAAAAACTCCCGTTTCTTCGTGTCGGGGTGCGTCGAAACCTGTATCTCTGCTAAAACACTTTGAAGGTGGCAGCAGAATGTCAAGAAGCTTGCGCCATCTTCCCCGGTTTCTTTGGTCTGGAGTGCCTGAGTCATGATTTTTTTTGCACATTTAATATTTCTACCGAATAATGGGATTTGTTTTTGCAATAAAATATGGCAAAAATGCGGTTTAGTTGAGTTGCGAATTTAAGACAAGCAGCCCAAAAAAAATTGAACCAATAAAAGCTGCGTTAGTCGATGAATCAATATTTAAAAATAATCCTCTGTTTGCTGAGGTTGAAAAGGTTTGATGAATGATTTGTGCGGGAAGACAATCGCTCGATTCCTTGAAATATTAATCTGCTGCGAACACTCTTAAATTCAAAATGGCTAAACAAAAGATGGCGATACACAAAGAAAGTATTCAGATTTTAATTATTGATTACCGGCCCAACAACCTCCGGTTTTTATCCAATATCTTGACGAAAGAGGGGTATAAAGTTCAGCGGGCGATTTCGGGAGAAATGGCGGTCAATGCTAAATTTACCGTTCTCCCAGACTTGATTTTGCTAGATATTGCCATGCCCAGAATGAATGGCTACGAAGTCTGCGAAAGACTGAAAGCTAACGAAAATACTCGGGAAATTCCGGTGATTTTCTTGAGCGTTTATAATGAAACTTTTCACAAAGTCAAAGCTTTTGAAGTCGGCGGTGTTGACTACATTACTAAGCCTTTTCAATTGGAAGAAGTTTTAGTGCGGATCGAAAGTCAACTGACGATACAACAGCTATCGAAACAATTAAAACACCAGAATGCGCAACTGCAACGAGAGGTAGAATTTCGCAAACGGACAGAACAAGCACTCCGAGAAAGCAAAGCGCTGTTGCAGAAATTGGCGGTCAATATACCTGGAGTTATTTATCAATTTATAAAAAAGCCCGATGGAAGTTTCAAATTTGAATATATCAGTTATGCTTGTCGGGAAATTTACGAAGTAGAGAGTGAGGAGATATTAAAAAATCCTGACTTGTGCTTCGATCAAAATCATCCAGATGACGGACAATATCTGGTAGAAAAAATTGCCTCTAGCGCTAGAAGTTTAGAAGCTTTTGCTTTTGAATGGCGGATTGTTACGCCGTCGGGGAAACTCAAATGGCTGCAATCTAATTCTAGACCAGAAATGCGCGATAATGGCGATATTGTTTGGTATGGTGTACTTTTTGATATCAGCGATCGCAAGCAAGCAGAAATAGAAATGGCCAGAACCAAAGCTGCTTTAGAACGGCAAGTTCAGGGAGAATTGCTGATTGCAAAAATAACTCAAGAAATTCGATCGAGCTTGCAGCCCGAACAAATATTTCAAACAGCCGCAACTCAAATCGGTCTGGCATTCTGCGTCAATCGCTGTTTGATTCATACTTACGTTACTAGCCCCCAAGTCGATATTCCTCTGGCGGCCGAGTATCTCGAACCCGAGTGCGAATCTATTTGGAACGTACCCCTTCCAATTTGGGGCAATCCTCACGTGGTACAAATGATGATACAAGATCGGGCGATCGCCTCCAACAATGTTTGCTCAGACCCTCTTTTGCAAGCTGTTCAACCGATGTGTCGCCTGGTTGGCTTGAAATCGATGCTGGCAATTCGCACTTCCTACCAAGGCAGGGCAAACGGCGCTATCTGCTTGCACCAGTGCGATCGCGAACGGGAATGGACGAAAGATGAAATCGACTTGTTAGAAGCTGTGGCGGCTCAACTAGGGATTGCGATCGCTCAAGCTAAACTGATCGATCGAGAAAAAAACCGGCTTGTGCAGCTCGATCGGCAAAATAAACTGCTGCAAGCAGAAATTCGCACCCGCATCTGCGCTGAGCAAGCTCTACAAGAATCCGAAGCAGAATTGCGGGCGATTTTTACCGCCATGACTGACATAGTTTTAGTGAGAAATGCAGAAGGGCGCTGCATCAAAATCGCCCCGACAGCAGCGGTCAATTTGGTGAAATCTCCCAGCGAAATGATTGGCAGAACCGCCCACGAAATCTTACCGGAACCTGCGGCAGATTTGGTATTAAATACCATCCAACAAGTTCTCAAAACGAAGCAAAGCATCAATATAGAATATAGCTATACAGTCGGAGAGCGCGAAGTTTGGCTCGACGCTAAAATTTCTGCGCTTTCTGCTGAATCAGTGATTGTGGTAGCGCGAGATATTAGCGATCGCAAACTAGCAGAATCTGCACTCCGAGAAAGCCAGCACTTCATTCAGGCGATCGCCGATTCCAATCCCAACCTATTGTACGTTTACGATTTAATTGAACAGCGGAATGTTTACACCAACCGCCAAATTGCGGTGATGCTCGGCTACACCTCCCAAGAAATACAAGATATGGGTACAGCAATGATGTCAACTCTGCTCAACCCCGACGATTTGCCAGAGTTTTTGGAAAGCGTCCAAAAAGTGGAGCGAGCCAAAGATGGCGATGTCATTGAATGTCAATACCGGATGAGGCACAAAAACGGCGAATGGCGGTGGATGCACAGTTGGGATACAGTATTTCTCAGAACAACTGACGGTAAACCCAAACAAATTATCGGCACGGCTAATGACTTCACAGACCGCAAATTAGCCGCCGAAAAACTGCTAGAATCGCAGCAAAGAATCTCATTTTTATTGCAGCAAACGCCGATCGCAATTATTGAATTAAATCTCAATTTAGAAATTATTACTTGGAATCCGGCTACCGAAAAACTTTTTGGCTACAGCAAAGAAGAAGTTCTCGGCCAGAATGTCCCGGATTTTATCGTTCCAAACAACTGCTACCACAAAATTTTTCAAATTTTAAGCAACAAGATTAATGCCGAGTCTGTTGCCAGTTGCACCACGTACAAAACTATTACAAAAAATGGTAGAAGTATCGTTTGCGAATGGTATAATACTCCGCTAATTAATGAAAACGGTAGAGCGATCGGCATCGCTTTAATGGCTGTAGATATTACCGAACGCAAGCAAGCAGAAACTGAACTGCAAGAAAGTGCTTTGCGGCAAAGGGCGATCGCCCGCATCATTGAAAGAATGCGGCAGACTTTAGATATCAGAGAAATTTTTCACGCCACAACCCGAGAATTGCGCCAAACCATGAAGTGCGATCGAGTCGCGATTTACCGTTTCAATCCAGACTGGAGTGGCGAATTTGTCGCCGAATCGCTTGACCGCAAGTGGGTTTCTTTCATCCAAGCACAAGAACTCGATTCTAACCTTACTGAAGGCACTTTAGACAACGAACTTTGCCGCGTCCAAAAATTCGATAGCACCTCACAAAAAGTACGCGATACCTATTTGCAAGAAACCGAAGGCGGAGCGTACAGCCGAGGTACAACTTACCTTTGTGTCCCAGACATTTACAAGCAAGGCTTCGATAATTGTTACATCCAACTCTTAGAAAGATTTCAAGCCAAATCCTACATTATTGTGCCTATTTTCTGCGGCGAAAAACTCTGGGGACTGCTAGCATCCTATCAAAATTCAGCTCCCCGCCAGTGGAGCGAAGCTGAAATCAACGTTGCAGTTCATGTAGGCACTCAGCTAGGAGTAGCATTGCAGCAGGCCGAATTGCTCGCCCGCACTCAAAGGCAGTCAATGGAACTGCTTAAATCCAAAGAAAACGCCGAAGTGGCCAACCGCGCCAAAAGCCAATTTCTCGCTTCTATGAGCCACGAACTGCGCACGCCTCTCAACGCGATTCTCGGTTTTTCCCAAGTCATGGCTCGCAACAGTTCTATCACGGAAGAACAAAAAGAATACATAGAAATTATCAACCGCAGCGGCGAACATTTGCTGGAACTTATCAATGATGTTTTGTCAATGTCCAAAATAGAAGCAGGTCAAATTACTATCAATGAAAGTCGCTTCAACCTTTATAACTTTCTCAACAGCCTCAGAGAAATGCTGCAACTAAAAGCCAACTCAAAAGGCTTGCGCCTAATCTTTGAAAATATCGGCTATTTGCCGCAGTACATTCAAACAGACGAAGCTAAATTGCGGCAAGTTTTAATTAATCTGATCGGCAATGCGATTAAATTTACTCAACAGGGAACCGTTACTTTGCGCGTCAGCAGCCCAGCCGAAAACAAATCCCAATTGTATTTTGAAATTGCCGACACGGGCCCCGGCATTTCTCCCTCGGAAATTCCCACATTATTCCAGCCCTTCGTACAAACAGAAACAGGTCGAAAATCCATGCAGGGAACAGGGCTTGGATTGCCGATCAGCCAACAGTTTGTCGGAATTATGGGAGGTGATATTGCTGTGGAAAGTCAACTCGATCGAGGCACAACTTTCAGTTTTAATATCCGCGTTAACTTAGTAACCGAAAGTGACGAACAAGAAGCATCATCGGTTAAACAAGTTATTGCTTTAGAAGCCGGACAGCCACCTTATCGTATATTAATAGTGGAAGATGTAGCGGAAAATCGCCAACTGCTGGTCAAGCTCCTCGTACCGCTGGGATTTGAAGTCTGCGAAGCAACTAACGGTGAAGAAGGAATTGCTTTGCAGTCAACTTGGAAGCCGCACTTGATCTTAATGGATATGCTGATGCCAGTGATGGACGGGTACGAAGCGACAAGACATATCAAGCAAACTCCAGAAGGTAGAGAAACAATAATTATTGCCCTGACTGCTAGTGCTTTTGACGAGCAGCGGCAAATAATTTTGTCGGCTGGTTGTAACGATTTGATCTGTAAACCGTTTCGGGAAGAGGTACTATTTGAAAAGATAGCACATCACCTGAACCTGCGTTATATTTATGAAGAAGAAAACTCATCTACTTCTTTGTCAGCACCGACACTGCTTAAAAGTTTGACCACCGAGGATTTGAGTGTAATGCCCACAGACTGGGTGGTCGATTTGCACCGATCGGCACTTTGCGTTGACGACAAGCGCATCCTCGAACTCATCGAGCAAATTCCCGAAACTGAGGCAAATCTCGCTAACGCTTTAACAGATTTAGTCGATAATTTTCGGATAGATATCATTATCGATTTAACTCAATTATATGATGAACGACCAGCCATTACCAGCGACTCCTAGAGATATTCTGATCGTTGACGATATGCCGGACAACTTGCGACTTTTATCCACTATGCTAGCATCCCACGGGTATCTAGTCAGGAAGGCTATTAACGGACAACTCGCTCTGCAAGGGGCGCAAATATCTCCTCCCGATCTAATTTTACTAGATATTAATATGCCAAAAATGAACGGCTATGAAGTTTGTGAGAAATTAAAGTTAAGTGAAAATACTAAAGATATTCCGGTGATTTTTATTAGTGCGCTAGATGATGTGCTGGAAAAAGTTAAAGCTTTTCAAGTAGGAGGAGTAGATTATATTACTAAGCCGTTTCAAGTAGAAGAAGTGTTGGCCCGCGTCGAAAACCAACTTTCCCTTCGTTCGCTGCAATCGAAATTGCAACAGCAAGCCCGGGAACTGCACGATCGCAATTCTAGATTGCAGGAAGAAATCGCAGAACGGCAGCGGGCTGAAGAATCAATCCGGTTTTTGCTGGAAACTACGCGGGCGATCGGCGAAGCTGTAGACTTTCACTCAGCTTTAGAAGTAATTCTGCACCAAGTTGGCGAAACAATCGGATGGGATGTAGGAGAAGCTTGGATTCCCGATGCAGAAGGAACTGTCCTGCAATCTGCCCGGGGCTGGTATGCCAGCAACGCGAGGATGGATGCGTTCCGCAGGCAAAGCGAACAACTGACATTTGCCATGAATATAGGGCTGCCGGGACGAGTTTGGGCATCCAAGCAACCGGAATGGGTAGAAGATATTGCTAGGGGCTACCCGCATTTTCTCCGAAGTCAAATAGCACTAGAACTCGGATTTAAAGCGGGTTTTGGGATACCGATTTTGGTAGGCGATGAAGTATTGGCAGTGCTAGTTTTCTTTAAAATTTCATCTGGTCGGAAAGACGCGCGATTTATAGACGTTTTTAATGCGGTCGGGACTCAATTAGGTTCTTTGATTCAGCGCAAACAAGCAGAAGAATTGCTGCGTATTGCTCAAGAAAAATATCACAGCATTGTAGAAAATGCGATGGAAGGCATTTTTCAAAGCACGCCTTCAGGAGGCTACCTCAGCGCTAATCCAGCTTTGGCAAAATTGTACGGTTACGACTCGCCAGAAGAACTGATGTCCGACATTAAAAATATTTCTCAGCAACTGTACGTTGACCCGGAACGCCGCCTCGAATTCGTGGCTGCTATGGATGCTGAAAATGCCGTTTCGGGGTTTGAATCTATGGTATTACGCAAAGACGGATGCCGGATTTGGATATCAGAAAATGTTCGGGCTGTTCGGGATTCAAAAGGTGCGTTAATGTACTATGAGGGTACTGTTTCTGACATTACAGAGCGGAAATTAGCGCAAGAAGAGCTGAAAATTCAACAGGAACAAAGCGAGAAGTTGCTGTTAAATATTTTACCCAAACCAATAGCAGAACGCTTGAAGGCCCAGCAAACTACAATTGCTGACAGTTTTGCCGAAGTAAGTGTTTTATTTGCTGATATTGTTGGCTTTACTGAACTGTCGGCGAGAATGTCTCCCACGGAGTTGGTAAAGCGATTGAACGTAATTTTTTCCCACTTCGATCAGTTAGCTGAAAAGTACGGTGTGGAGAAAATTAAGACTATTGGCGATGCTTACATGGTAGTCGGGGGATTGCCTACGCCGAGACATGACCACGCCGAGGCGATCGCCCAAATGGCCCTGGGAATGCAGGCAAAAATCGCAAAGTTGTCCGCCGACACAGGGGAAAAACTGGCAATTCGCGTCGGCATCAATTCCGGGCCTGTTGTTGCGGGAGTAATTGGTGTGAGCAAGTTCACCTATGATTTGTGGGGAGATACGGTGAATGTAGCGGCGAGGATGGAAGCTACGGGTTTTGCAGGCAGAATTCAAGTTACTGATGTTACTTATGAGCTTTTGAAAGATAAGTATTTGTTTGAGAGGCGAGGCGTGATTCCGGTAAAAGGTAAGGGGAATATGATGACTTATTGGTTGCTAGAAAAAAGGTAATCAATGGGAATTGGGCATTGGGCATGGGGCATTGGGCATGGGGCATTGGGCATGGGGTATTACAACAAATAACAAATAACAAATAACCAATAACCAATAACCAATAACCAATAACCAATAACCAATAACCAATAACCAATAACCAATAACCAATAATTCATGACTACTGACTACTGACTACTGACTACTGACTACTGACTACTGACTACTGACTTCTGACTTCTGCTATGATGAAAGTAGTTAACGAAACTTTACATAATAACCGTGACAGCACAACAATTAGTATCTGCAACCAGCTTTGAAAAATTAATTTGGACTTGGAAAGGTCACAAAATCCAATATACCGTCCAAGGAACCGGCCGCCCTCTGATCTTGATTCACGGATTTGGGGCTTCGATCGGACATTGGCGGCAAAATATCCCCGCACTCGCGGCCGGCGGCTATCGCGTATTTGCGCTGGACTTGCTGGGATTCGGCGCTTCCGCCAAACCGGCCCTCGATTACACTCTGGAATTGTGGGAAGAATTGCTGACAGATTTCTGGGCGGATCTGGTACAGGAACCGGCGGTATTTGTCGGGAATTCGATCGGCGCTTTGCTGAGTTTAATGGTAGTCGCCAACCATCCAGAAATATCAGCAGGCGGAGTCTTAATCAACTGTGCCGGCGGGCTCAACCACCGACCCGACGAACTGAATTTCCCGCTGCGAGTAGTGATGGGGACTTTTACTAAATTAGTTCGATCGCCCGTGATCGGCCCGTTTGTCTTCAACAACATCCGCCAAAAACACCGCATCCGCAACACCCTGCGCCAAGTCTACGGGAACCGCGAAGCCATCACCGACGAACTCGTAGAACTCCTCCACGCCCCCTCCTGCGAACCCGGAGCTCAACAGGTGTTTGCCTCGATTCTCACGGCCCCAGCAGGCCCTCAGCCGTCAGAATTGCTGCCAAAGGTCGATCGTCCGTTATTGGTACTTTGGGGCGCAGACGACCCCTGGACGCCGATCGCCGGCAGCCAGATTTATCAAGAATTGGCCGCCAACGATAAACCCGTGAAATTTGTCTCAATTCCCAACACGGGCCACTGTCCCCACGACGAGCGGCCGAGTGTAGTCAACGCTCTGATTTTGGACTGGCTGGTGGAAGTGAAGTAAAATTTTTATGGTGAATGCAATTCTTGGGCGATCGGCTAAACCCGTGCATTACAAAGGTTATACCTCGCTCCACCGCACCGGCACCCCGGCAGCAGCAGACTCAAAAAACTATTTTTGTAAAAAGTATTGACACAATTTACTGAGTCAGCTATATTGATGGACGTGTGAGGAGCGAACCAGAAGAAGCACCGAGACGAAACACGGCCAGTCGTCGGTGCTTTTTCTGTTGAAACCCATTTTTAAAATCTGAATTATACTGTAGTGCGATCGTCCCGCTCGCGAGCGAGACGCTCGCACTGCACTCGGAAAAATATCATTCCGATGCCAACCGAAACAATATTTCTTCTTCAATTCTTCCTTCGCGTTCTTCGCGTCTTCGCGGTTCGTTAAACAAATATTATTAGGCTTGTAGTGAGGACTTTAGTCCTTCATAAAATTCAGAGGACTGAAGTCCTCACTAAAAACGTTATAACCGTCGCTCCTGCGTTATATCCAATCCGGCTGTGCCGGAATGATAGGTCGGAAACGGCAGTGCCGTTTCCCTACCGTGATTAATTGTAGGGAAACGGCACTGCCGTGTCCCGATCTCAGGTAATATTAATTCCGATGCAACCGGATTTGATATTATTTTTGCTACAAATATCAGCAGCCCAAAACAAATTGTTCGATCGCAGCAGCCACCCCATCATCCTCCACATCCGGCGCCACCCAATTAGCAACAGCCTTCACGCCATCAGGAGCATTCCCCATCGCCACGCCCACACCCGCGTAGGAAATCATTTCTAGATCGTTAAAATTGTCGCCGATCGCCATCACATTCGCCGCCTGCAAACCCAAAATTTCCTCGGCTAAATACTGCACCGCATCTCCCTTATTCGCCGAAGGATGCGTAGCTTCAAAAAAAGTAGCAACCGATCGAGTTAAATAAAGTTCCGCAGGCGTGTAGCGCTCCCGCATACTGATGTGCAAGCCGTCGAGTACCGCCGGATTCTTGCACAAAGCCAAAACTTTCGTCGGTTCCCCCGGAATATCTCGCCGCAAATCTTTAATCACGATCGGTTCAATGCCCGATCGTTCGGCATAAATTCGGGTAGCTGCGGTAATTTCCGGCACGTAAAGTTTGTCGTCAATGTAGAAATGGATCGAAAGGAGCGGTCGCAAATCCGGTTCTTCAAAATAATCTAACAGTTGCAGAGCAGTTTGTTTCGACAGCGGCAAGTGTCGCAGCCGCTTTTGAGCAGCGATGTCTTGAATCCACGCGCCCTGGTAACAAATCAGCGGCAAAGTTGAGCCGATGTCCGAGTGAAAACGCAAAGCCGATCGGTACATCCTGCCCGTAGCGACGGCCACTTTCACCCCGCGCGACTCGGCCGCCAAAATTGCCTGCTTGACTGGTTCTCGGATGTCATTTGACAAACCTGCGATCGTGCCGTCGATATCCAGTACCAGTAGTTTAATGTCTGGGGTGCCAAAAGCGCGATCGGTCGCAGTCGCGGGACTTGAGGCAGTTATATTCTGCATGGTTTTTTGATTTTAGCTGTTGATTTGCACGCACCAGTTTATTTTGGCACTGCCGGGATAGCAAAGTGCGGCTTCTGATTTTTTGAATACTACAATATAGATAAGTGAGGAAACACAAAAAAAGTATCGAGCATCAGCCTTGGCGGGTTTGGCTAAGCTATATAATAAGCAGCCAATTTACTGCGGTAATAACCGCCTTATACCTGCGATCTTTATTTCCACTTACTTAATTAGGACTTACGCATGGGAGCCCAGAAACAGGTTTTTTTTACGAAACTACTTCGTTGCAGCCCGCAGATTCGGTAACAAACCCGGTTTCTTTGGTCTGAATACGTAAGTCCGGTTAATAATATGCGTTTAAAAAAAATGCGTCTGTAGGCCCGCAATCCAAACTCTTAGACGATCGTTCATTCCCACTTCTTGAATCTCAAATATAAAATTTAAAATCTAAAATTGTATAACCTCACCTTTAAAACACCCCGAAATAGCATGATTACCATCCCCGGATACCGCATTGACGGAGAACTTTATACAAACCCTCACACAGTTATTTATCGAGGGATGCAGCTTGACGAACAAAAACCAGTTATCCTCAAAACTCTCACGCCAACCTACCCTAACCCAGCCCAAATAGCGCAACTCCTGCACGAATCCGAAATTATTAAAAACTTGAATTTGCCTGGAATAGTCAAGTTTTACAAACTCGAAAAATACAATCACTTTCCTGTTTTAATTTTAGAAGATTTTGGCGGCATTTCCCTAAAAGAATTTCTCAGCAACGGCCCGCTAGAGTTACAACAATTTCTGCAAATTGCCATAAAATTAGCAGAAACTCTCGGGCAACTCCACGAACATCACATCATCCACAAAGATATTAAACCGAGCAATATTATTGTCAATATCGAGACAGGGGATGTCAAAATTGCTGATTTTGCGATCGCCTCCCTGCTACCGGGCGAAAACCCCGCCCTGGGCCATCCCAATTTACTCGAAGGAACCCTCGCCTATATGTCTCCCGAACAAACGGGACGCATGAATCGGGCGATCGATTACCTGAGCGATTTTTATTCTTTAGGCGTCACCTTTTATGAAATGCTCTGCGGCGAATTGCCTTTTAATGCCACCGATCCGATGGAATTAGTACACTGCCATATTGCCAAAACCCCAGTTTCTCCTTGTGAAAATAGAAAGCAGAAAATAGAAGGCAGAATCAATCAAGTAGAAAGCGAGGAGATTCCTCAAGTCGTTTCCAACCTCGTCATGAAACTATTAGCAAAAACCGCCGAAGACAGGTATCAAAGTGCTTTCGGACTTTTGTACGACTTAGAAACTTGTCTCGCTCAACTGCAAACAACAGGCAAAATTTCTCACATCACCCTCGGCCAGCAAGATCGGTCAAGTCACCTGCAAATTCCCCAAAAACTTTACGGGCGAGAAGCCGAAGTTAAGATGCTTCTCAGTACGTTCGATCGGATGAGGCGCGGCAATACAGAAATCGTGCTCATTTCCGGTTGTGCCGGTCTGGGCAAATCGTGGTTAGTATATGAAATTTACAAGCCGATTCGGCGGGAAAACGGGTATTTTATTGACAGCAAATGTGAGCAATTTAAGCGCGATATTCCCTACACTTTTTTGCTCCAAGCTTTTCAAGAGTTGTTGCGGGAAATCCTCACAGAAACAGCCGGCCAAGTCCAAGTTTGGAGACAAAAAATCTTAAATGCGCTCGGCGGCAACTGCCAAGTAATTATTGAAGTTATTCCCGAAGTAGAACTGATTGTCGGGCCGCAGCCCCCAGTGCCAGATTTAGGAGCAAGTGAATCTCAAAATCGCTTTAATTTAGTATTTCAAAAATTCATCCGCGTCTTTACTAAAAAAGAACACCCGCTGGTAATTTTCCTCGACGACTTGCAGTGGATCGATTCAGCATCGCTCAAGTTAATACAACTGCTAGCAACAGATATAGAAAGTCAATACTTATTAATAATTGGAGCATATCAAGAACAAGAAGTAGATGCCAATCATCCCGTAATGCTCGCGGCCAAAGCAATTAGAAAAGCAGGCGGGACTGTGAGCGCGATCGCCCTTTCGCCTTTAGATATCAACAGCGTCAATCAATTCGTTGCTGATACTCTCAACTGCGCACCAGAAAAATCGCTAAATTTAGCAGAGTTACTTTTTCAAAAAACCGCAGGAAATCCCTTTTTCTTAACTCAATTGCTGAAGTATATTTACTCAAAAAAATTTCTACAATTTAAATTTGAACCGTCAGAAAGTTCGGTCGAGCCGACCGAACCTCCCCTTTCTGACTTTGCCCGACAAATCACAGGCGAGTGGCAGTGGGATATCGAGCAAATACAACAAATGGAAATAACTCACAATGTTGTAGAATTAATGATAGACAACATTCAGAAACTTTCAGAGAATACGCAGGAACTGCTCAAATTAGCCGCTTGTATCGGCAACAGATTTGATTTGGGAATTCTCTCGATAATCGGCGAAAAACCTCTGGCGTTCGCAGCAACCGACCTCTGGGAAGCACTTCAGTCCGGTCTGATTGTGCCCGTGAATAACGCCTACAAAATTCCGATCGCGCTAGCAGCAACCACAGAAGTAACAGACAAAATATCTACAGACTTTACAGATGAATTTTCCCTACCAGTTGCTGATGCTGCTAGCACGAATTACGAATTTTTGCACGAGCGAGTACAGCAAGCAGCTTATGCTTTAATATCCCAATCTCAGAAACAAGAAACCCATCTCAAAATCGGCAGATATCTGCTGCAACACGCACCTCCCGAGCAATTAGAAGAGCATATTTTTGATACAGTCAACCAACTAAATGCAGCCCAACAAATCATTAGCAGCGAATTAGAAAAATTTCACTTATGCCAATTAAATTTAATTGCAGGCCGCAAAGCAAAAGCAAGTGCAGCTTACGAACTCGCCGTCAAATATTTCACCGCAGGTATTGAATTGCTTCCCCCGGAAAGTTGGCAAACTGACTACGACTTGACTCTTGCACTCTACGAGTCAGCCGCAGAAGCAGCTTACCTCAATACCGAGTTTGAACTAATGGAAAAATGGGCAGAAGTTGTCCTGCAACACGCAAAAAATGAACTAGACAAAATCAAAGTTTTTGAAATCAGAATCACAGCTTGTGCGATGCAAACCAAACTCCAAGAATCGGTAAAAATTGGTCTGGAAGCACTAAAAATGTTAGGAATCAACTTCCCAGAAGCGCCGATTCCCCTCCACATTCAGCAAGCACTAGCTAAAACCGCAGCTTATTTAACCGGGAAAAAAATAGAAGATTTAATTAACTTGCCGGTGATGACAAATCCGCGAAAATTAGCAACTATGCGCGTGCTTTCCAGTATGTTTTCAGCTACGTTTATAGTTGAACCTGTGCTGCAGCCGTTGATTGTGTGCGAGCAAGTTCATTTATCTATAAACTACGGAAACTCGGCTTTTTCTGCTTTCGGTTATGCTAATTACGGAGCAATTTTAAAAGGAATAGTTAGAGATATTGAATCCGGCGATCGCTTCGGTCAATTAGCTTTAAATTTGATCGCTAAACTCAATGCTTTAGAATTTAAAAGCAAGACGCTTAATTTAGTAGCATTCATTTTGATGCACGGAAAGCATCACGTTAAAGACACTTTACCGCTGTTAGAGGAAGCCTATCAAAGCGCGCTAGAGAATGGTGATTTAGAATGTGTCGGATATTCGGCTGTAAATATTTGCCAATCTTTGTATTTCATCGGTCAAGAATTGCCACAACTGGAACGAAAGATGGCAAATTACAACCATTTGCTGTCGCAACTCAAGCAAGAAACGGTATTGAGTTGGAATCAAATATATCGGCAAACAGTGTTGCACTTGATGGGAAACTTGCCAAGTTCCGACATTTTATTAGGTGAAGCTTACAGCGAAGAAAAATTGCTGCCTCTGCTGTTAAAAGCTAACGATCGGGTGGGACTCCAGCACTTTTATTTGCAAAAATTAATATTATCGTATTTATTTGGAGATGTCGAGCGAGCTCTAGAAAATGCAGCGCAAGCCGAAGTTTATTTAGACGGAGTTGCGGGCTTTATTAATGTTCCTGAATACCATTTTTACGATGCTCTCGCCCGACTAGCAGCATATCCATCTGCAACAAAAGAGGAACAAGAAGAGCATCTTTCTTCCGCAACCAGCAACCGAAAAAAGCTGCAAAAAAAAGCGCTTTCTGCGCCGATGAATTTTCAACATCAATGCGACTTAATTACCGCAGAAAAAGCGCGAGTCTTGGGCAATATTGTGAGAGCAATGGAATATTACGACTGGGCAATTCAAGGAGCACAACAAAACGGATACATACAGGTACAAGCACTCGCGGCCGAATTGGCAGGAGCATTTTATTTATCCATAGGAAGAGAAAAAATTGCTAAAACTTACTTGACAGAAGCGCGTTATTGCTATCAGCGTTGGGGAGCCAAAGCCAAAGCAGCGCATTTAGAATCAAAATACTCGCACTTGCTAGCTTCAGCCTCGATTTCAACTAATATCGAAACTCACAAATCTATCAGCAGCGCTTCCACTACCAGCAGCAGTGCAGGCGTGCTAGATTTGACAACAGCAGTCAAAGCATCGCAAGCCTTAGCTGGCGAAATAGTTCTAGACAAACTGCTGGCAAAAATGATGAAAATTGTTATTGAAAATGCCGGGGGGCAAATAGGGTTTTTAATACTAGAAAAATCCGGTCAATGGGTGATTGAAGCATCAGGATCTGTAGATGTCGATCGCGTTGCTGTCATGCAATCAATTCCCATAGATTTTGTAGCAGACGATCGAGAAGTAACTTTGCTGGCAGTTGCAGTTGTCAACTATGTCGCTCGCACCCAGGAAAGCGTAGTTTTAAACGATGCCGCCCGCGAAGGACAATTTACTCGCACACCCTATATAATTGCCGTTCAACCTAAATCAATTCTTTGCACTCCTTTAATCAATCAAGGCCAACTCTGCGGCATTCTATATTTAGAAAACAATCTGACTACAGGCGCTTTTACGCCAGACAGGTTAGAAATATTAAAACTGCTGTCTTCTCAAATTTCTATCTCGATCGAAAACGCCCAACTTTACGCCAATTTGCACGAATTCAATCAGAATCTCGAAAATTTAGTACAGCAGCGTACCTCCGAGCTCTCCCAAACTTTAGAAGATTTAAAATCTGCCCAAAATAAACTGGTAGAATCGGAAAAAATGGCTGCCCTCGGAGGGTTGGTTGCAGGTGTTGCACACGAAATCAATACTCCCATCGGTATCGGCATCACCGCCGCTTCTCTGCTCGCTGAAAAAGCCACAAAATTTTTTGAGCTTTACACCAACGGCAAAATTAAACGCTCCGAGTTAGAAAAGTTTCTGGATACCGCCGTGCAAAGCAGTAATATGATCTTATCCAACCTCACGCGGGCGGCGGACTTGATTCACAGTTTTAAAGAAGTAGCAGTAGATCAGTCGAGCGAATTCAAACGCACGTTTAACTTAAAAAACTATCTAGAGGAAATTTTGACATCCTTAACTGCCAAACTCAAAAGAACTAAACACAAAATAGAGATTAAGTGCGATGAAAATATTTTACTGAACAGTTACCCTGGCGTGCTGTCTCAAATTGTGACAAATCTGGTGTTGAATTCCCTAATTCACGCTTACGATAGAGAAGACGAAGGAATTCTGACCTTTGATTTCAAACTAGAGGACGATCGGCTAATATTTGAATATGCAGATAACGGCAAAGGAATTCCCCAGGAAAATCTCAGTAAAATCTTTGAACCGTTTTTTACCACCAAAAGAGGTCAGGGCGGCACAGGATTGGGACTGCACATTATTTACAACCTCGTCACGCAAAAACTAAAAGGCACAATTGGCTGTGAAAGTCAACTAGAGAAAGGCACAAAATTTACGATTGAATTTCCCGCTAAAATTGGCAATTAGTTATTATACTGCCAGTTTTAATAATTCTATTTAGGAGAACGATAAATGTCAGAAGCTAGTAAAAACCTGGTCGCTGCGTGCGATAACGAATTAATAGCGGCGGGCGACGATGAATTAATATTTGCCGAAGAAGACGAGGCGGAAAAAAAAACCATAGAAGCCAGTTGGAAAATATTAATTGTAGATGATGAAATAGAGATTCACAATATTACCAAACTCGCCTTAAATGATTTTACTTTTGAAAATAAACTCATCACATTTATCAGCGCTTTCTCAGGCAAAGAAGCCAAAGAAATGATCCAAGCTCATCCAGATATAGCATTGATTTTACTCGATGTAGTGATGGAAACAGAAGAGGCAGGCTTGGAAGTAGTAAAATACATCCGCGATATTTTAGACAATAAAATAGTGCGGATTATTTTGCGCACCGGACAGCCGGGACAAGTGCCAGAAGATGTAGTAATTGTCAGCTACGATATTAACGATTACAAAACTAAAACAGAACTGACAAACAAAAAGTTATTTACCACGGTAGTAACAGCGCTGAGAGCATTTCGCGCACTAACTCAAATCGAAGCCAGCAAAAGCGAACTCGAAAAAATTGCAACAGCTTCCGCCCGCTTTGTCCCCCGCGAATTTTTAAGATTTCTCAAAATTGAAAGCATTGTTGATGCTAGATTGGGAGACTCTGTACAGGCAGAAATGACGATTATGTTTGCCGACATTCGCTCATTTACAAGTTTGTCAGAAAGTATGTCTCCCCGAGAAAACTTTGAATTTCTAAACTCTTATTTAAGCCGAGTTGGCCCAGTTATCCGCCAGTACAACGGTTTTATAGATAAATACATAGGTGACGGGATTATGGCTTTGTTTCCTAACAGGGCTGAAGATGCTGTGCAAGCAGCAATTGAGATGCAGCAGCAAGTAAAAATTTATAACAGACACAGGCAAAATAGCGGCTATCAACCTATTTCGATCGGGATTGGTTTGCATACGGGAACTTTAATGTTGGGTACTATTGGCGAAGCGGAACGGATGGAAAGTACGGTAATTTCGGATGCTGTGAATTTAGCCGCCCGCGTGGAAGGATTGACAAAGCTTTACGGAGTTGGTATTCTAGCTAGCGTTCAAACACTTTGCCGAATCGACGATCCCCAACATTACAAGTGCAGGTTTCTCGATCGCGTTCAAGTAAAAGGAAAACAAACACCGGTTGCTGTATTTGAAATTTATGACGGCGACTCGGATATCATGATCGAACTAAAAGCACAAACGCAAACTTATTTTGAACAGGGAATTTTTTTTCACTACCAGCAGCAATTCGCGCAAGCAAGGCAAATGTTTCTGCGCGTCTTGCAAGTCAACAAGTATGATAAGGCAGCAGCTTTTTATGCAGAACGCTGCGATATGTTGATGAAGAATGCAGTCATAATGACTTTGGAAGGAATTGAAATTTAATTAATGATTAATGGGTAATGAGTAATGGGTAATTGGTAATTAGTAGTTTTTCTTTCTTCCCTCTTCATTCTCCCTTCTCCCTTCTCCCCTATGCGCTTAAAATCCCTTGATGTTTTTCGCGGAATTGCGATCGCCTCCATGATTCTAGTCAACAACCCCGGTAGTTGGAAACAGGTTTATCCGCCACTAGATCACGCAGAATGGCACGGTTGCACCCCGACAGACTTAGTATTTCCCTTTTTTCTGTTCATCGTTGGCTGCGCGATGTCCTTTTCTCTGTCAAAATATACCCAAACTACTACAAAAACAAACACAAATATTTACTGGCGAATTGTGCGCCGCGCAGCCATTCTATTTATATTAGGATTGCTGCTAAATACATCTTCGATCGCCCTTGACGTACTTCTCAACAGCGCCCCAGTGGAAAACTTCGGTAAAATCCGCATTATGGGAGTATTGCAGCGCATCGGCTTAGCTTATTTTATCAGTGCGATCGCCATTCTCAACCTTTCCCCCCGCAATCAAAAACTGCTCGCGGTTGTCGTATTATTCGGCTATTGGGCTGCATTAACCGCAGTGCCTGTAGGGGGGTACAGCGCCGGCCTCCTCACGCCAGAGGGGAATTTAGGAGGATATATCGATCGGCTAATTCTCGGCAGCCAACACCTGTACAAAGGTGGCCCCTTCGACCCCGAAGGATTGTTGAGCACCTTACCCGCAGTTGTAACAGTCCTGATCGGCTACTTTACAGGAGAATGGCTGCGAGTACAGCAAATCAAAACCCGTACCAGTATCAACTTAGCAATCGGCGGCCTAAGTTGCGTAGTAATCGGCCGTTTGTGGGGATTTTCCTTTCCGATCAACAAACAACTTTGGACGAGTTCCTATGTAATTTTTACCGCTGGTTGGGCGTTGCTATTACTAGCAGCTTGCTACGAAACAATTGAAGTACGAGGTTGGAAATGGGGGAAACCGTTTGAAATCATGGGATTGAATGCTATTTTCGTGTTTGTTGCTTCCGGGATTGTCGCCAGAATTTTGTTGAAAACTCATATCGGCAGCGGCGAAAGTGCTCCAACTACCTACACTTGGATTTACGAAAACTGGTTTTTGCCGTGGGCTGGCCCGCTGAATGGTTCTCTGGCATTTGGTGTGGCTGCGGTGTTATTTTGGTGGTTGATTTTGTATGGAATGTACCGCCGCGGTTGGGCGATAAAAATTTGAGTAGTTTGGTATGTAGTGGATATAATTTTTTTAACTATCTGAGATAAATGCGATCGCTCTTTCTAGCAAAACACCAGTTTAAGTTAAAATAGAAGGCAGGAGGATTTAGTATGCCAACTACTGCTCAAGAAATCTATATTCAAGTTGTCCGCACTTTGTCACCAACGGAGCGGCTACGCTTGGCAACTCCGATCCTCAACGAGTTATCAAATCAAAATGTCGCTCTCGTCTAGCCAAGTGATACCTGGACTGAGGACGATCGTCTCAGTGTAACAACCTTTTCTTTGCAATCAGATTCATGACTCCCCAAAATTTTTATACGATCTCCACACTACCTATCATTCATAGCGACCCCGACATTCTAGGGGGAACTCCTGTCTTTATGGGTACTCGCGTGCCGATGAAGACCCTGCTTGATTATCTCGAAGCTGGTGATTCGCTCAATGAGTTTCTAGACCATTTCCCTAGCGTCAAACGTGAGCAAGCGATTTCTGTTCTCGAATTGGCAAAGGAAATGCTGACTGCTTATGCGAATCCTGCTTGATGAGTGTGTCCCGCGACCTCTAAAACGTGAACTCACAGACTATGAGGTGCGAACTGTTGTAGAAATGGGATGGGCAGGTAAAAAAATGGTGAATTATTGAAACTCATGATGCAGGAGAGTTTCACCATTTTGCTGACTGCGGATCAGAATTTACGTTATCAGCAAAATTTGCAGCAGGCTGGAGTTGCAGTCATTGTGATGGTCGCGCCCACCAATCGTCTTCCCGATTTGCTTCCACTAATACCCAGCGTTTGTAGTGCGCTGATTAGGATCGCTCCGGGCGAAGCGATCGAAGTCTAATAAAAGATAGTCGCTGTGTTTTAATGTATCACCAGAAATTCGATCGCACCCGTTCAAGTTTTGACTGTGGACTCGACAATACCTCAATCCAGCCCAAATTAAGGATTTTGGCCGTAAAAGCCGATCGCCCGCCACCGAATCCCTAACTACAAATAAGCCCCACCCGCTAAAATTAAAAAATAGAGACGTAAATAGGCAGGCCCTGTCAATGATCCCAACAGTTATAGAACAATCCGGTCGCGGCGAACGCGCCTTTGACATTTACTCGCGACTCCTGCGCGATCGCATCGTCTTCTTGGGCCAACAGGTTGACTCTGACTTAGCCAACCTGATCGTTGCCCAACTGCTATTTTTAGATGCCGAAGACCCAGAGAAAGATATTTACCTCTATATCAACTCCCCTGGGGGTTCGGTAACAGCAGGTATGGGCATTTTTGACACGATGAACCACATCCGCCCCGACATTTGCACTATTTGTCTCGGTTTGGCCGCCAGCATGGGCGCTTTTCTGTTGAGTGCCGGCGCTAAAGGCAAGCGGATGAGTTTGCCTCACTCCCGGATTATGATCCACCAACCTCTAGGCGGTGCTCAAGGACAAGCAACCGATATTGAAATTCAGGCCAAAGAAATTTTGTACCACAAACGCCGCCTGAACGAACATCTTGCCAACCATACCGGTCAGCCGCTTTCCCGCATTGAAGAAGATACCGAACGGGATTTCTTCATGTCCGCTGAAGAAGCAAAGGACTACGGCTTAGTGGATCAAGTGATCGATCGCCGTCCTTCCGCCAGCCGCCCGATCGCCGCTGCCGTCGCGTAAATTAAAAGTTAAAAATCAAAAATGGGAAAATATTCTTCATTTTTGATTTTTAACTGTCATATAGCAGTCCTAAATCAGTCGCAAAATCGATCGAGATCAGAATCCTTGTAGTGCGAGCATCTTGCTCGCGTACTATTTTTCAAATCATTTAGGATTGCTATATAGCAGTTTTCAGTTGAGTGAAGTACAGATATCGGGCGCAGGCCACGGCAGTGCCCTGTCTAAAGCTGTATTTCATAGAATTGAAAACTGCTATATGTAGATCCCTCTACAAAAACATAACACCTAGAAACCCGGTTTTTGTAAGCGCGGTGCGCCGTGCGAACCCTACATAATTACTAGGGTAAAGATTCGAGATACTGCAGGAAGTCGAGCAATTGTTCTTGCTTTAAGAAATGCCGCGCTTCTTGACCGTAAGCTTGTTTGAGATAATCTTTTCCTTGGTTGGGAGTCCAGCCCAACCGCTTGATTTCCTCAGTGGTTCTGCTGTAGATTTCCAGATATTCTAGAAAATCTACTAACTGTTCGCTAGAAAGCTCTCTCTGCGACGACTTGCCGTAATTGTGTTCGAGACAGTCGCTTTCCTGTTTTTTCTTCCATTGCAGGCGTTTGAGGATGGCGTCTATTTGGGCGATCGTATCAGAATCATCCTCGATCGCATCGCTCGGAATTCCCACCGCGATCGGTTGCAATTCCCTGACGGAGGCAGCACCCTCCTGCAGTTCACTTTGGCTAGCAGTCGGCACATCCAGTTCCGCGATCGGTTCGCCGTAGCTTGAAGAAAGCCAAGCGTCCGAGTCTAACTCCTTCGATCCAAAACCAGTCGCAGCCCGATCGACCGTTGGCGGCAGCGGTTCCGGTACAGGTGCGATCGCCTCGGAATTTAATTTCGCTTCAGTATTGACAAAATTGCTTTGATATGGTATAGCAAATTTATCGGTAACAGGCATTTCTAAAACAGGAAGAGCAGCACTCGTCGGCGGAACCGGAACCGCAACAGCAGCAACCGGAGCCGGAACCGCAACAGCAGCAACCGGAACCGGAACCGCAACAGCAGCAACCGGAGCCGGAACCGCAACAGCAGCAACCGGAGCCGGAACCGCAACAGGCTCGATCGCCTCCTGCGGCGCAGCAAATGCCAGGACAGCGAGCGAGCGCAACCGGGCGCGGTCTTCAGCCTCCTCAACAGACTCAGCAGCCGACATACCAGTAGCGAGAGTTTTGCCGTCAACCTGAACCAGACAGCGAACCACAAACTTACCGTGATGAATAGTCAGCAACTCACAGATTAACTGTCCAGCGGGATAAAGGGCACGAAATTCAGCAAACATAGTTTTTTGACCCCGAAACCAGAAGGGGCTTATGACTTAAGTTTAGTACACGATCGCGCAATAGTTGCTTGATTCTTCAACATTTGTGGAAAACTGTAGGGCATCGCGTAAGCCCAGGCGCATCTCAATCAGAGAGTCAAGTTTGATGAAATTCTTGTGGGGTGGGTTCTTGTAGCCCGCCCAAAAATACAATTTAAATGCCCGACAGCTTAACAGAAAGCGACCGAGAGAGCTCGATCGTGCCAGAGAGCGCGAAAATTCAAAAAATTACCGTTCGTCACGCTTGGCTCAAAAGCAGCCCAGAGAAAACAATTTTCTGAAAGCACGTATTCAACGTACAATAAATCAAAGGTGAATCATCCGCGCAACCTTTCACGCCACTCAACCCTATCCCACATCCGGCCGTTTAAGCTAACCAGCACCGGGCGTCATTTCTACCTATAGGAGATGACACAGCAACTAGGCAAAAGTAGTAAAAGTCTCCGGTTTTGTGTACCTTGCACTTTCTACAGCACAGATTGCTCCCGACCCGCTCGTTGCACCTCTGTCCGCAAGGGCAGATCGCGTGCAAAAACAGGGGCATCGCAGCGGCGAGCTACTAGCAATTTTGCCTTGAGCCGGTAAATTCTTTGGCTTTAGCAAAAGGCAAGAGGCACTTCAAAAGGAAGAAGAAAGCAGGAAAAAGGCAGAAGGAAACAGGCAGGAGGCCCAAATGCAAATTTTCTCCCTCTGCATCGAGCCATCTCCTCATCCCCGACTCAACCGGTCGCTTTCAGCATTGAGCCATCTTTTAAGCACCGACAGGGGCTTTCTAATTCGCGAAGAGCTCGGCGCTGAAAGCGAAAAGCAAAGGAACCAACGCTAAAAAATTGTATTGGGGAATAGGGTGCGGGGAATTTGTCGGCACCGTCATCTGTCAGTTGCAGACAGACAGCAGACAATTAGCAAAGTCGCCGGTGTCGGGGAAAAATTTGAAAAAATCCCTGCGCACGGGTAGCACCGACTGTGCTCGCGTCTCCACCTACTAACCCGCGCATTTGTTGGGAAGCAGGCACTGCGAGGGTCCCAGAGGCTGCGGCTGATTTCGCCAAAATTAGACTAATTGCTGGAAACAAGAGGATCGATCGCTACATGGAATTTTCTATCGCTGCACTGCTGGCAAATTTTACAGAAGACAAATTAGTGGCTCCCAAAGCATTGGAGAAAAAACTCGATTGCAACGACGCCACCAGTCAACTCAAACTTCAAATCGCATTAGAAGCTCTAGAGAAAATTGGCATATTAGTCAAAGACAAAGGCCGCTACCGCCGAGTAGCTGAAGAGGACGTAGTAGAAGCAAAACTGCGCTGTTCGAGCAAAGGATTTTGCTTTGCAATTCAAGACGCCGAAGGCTCAGAAGACGTTTACGTGCGGGAAAGTCACCTCTCGACAGCTTGGAACGGCGATCGAGTCTTAGTCAAAATCATCAAAGAAGGCAGCCGCCGCCGATCGCCCGAAGGCGAAGTCATGCTCATCCTCGAACGCGCCAACCCTTCGGTACTCGCGCGAGTCAAGCAAACCGCCACCCCCACCGGCCGCGTCAGCTACAGAGCAATTCCCCTGGACGATCGCCTGCTGTTTGAACTAGACTTGCTCGCAAACGGCACCAACCTCCAAGAGGCGATCGACCACCTAGTACACGTCGAAGTCAAACGCTACCCCCTCGGCACCCACCGCCCAGTCGGCAAAGTAGTACAGGTACTCGGCTCCGACGCCGAAGCCGCTGACGACCTCGACATCGTATGCTGCAAGCACGACTTGCCGCGCTCCTTCCCGGCCGCCGTCATCAAAGCAGCCGAAAATTTGCCCAGCAAAGTCAAAAAAACCGACCTCAAAAAACGCCTAGATTTGCGTAACATCCTGACAGTTACCTTCAGCAAAAACGAACCCGGAACGACCAACAGCGAAAACGATGCTCCTCAAGCCCAAGAGGAAAATTTCTCCGAGGTCGGCGAAAACGAGTTCGACCCGACCTCATTCCTCTCCGATCCGCCATTGGAACGCGCTTTGTCGATCGAAACCCTGAAGTCCGGCGGCTGGCAAGTAGGAATCCACATCACCGACGCCGCCGAGTACGTGCAGCCAGAAACCCCGATCGACCGCGAAGCCCGCAAGCGAGGAACCGCTACCCATCTGGGAGAAAAAATCATCGCCGTACTGCCAGAACTCCTGAACGAGCGCTGCTCCCTGCTGCTAGATACCGAACGGCTGGCATTTAGCATACTGCTAACCCTAGACGAATCAGGAGAACTGCTGGAATACGAAATTCAAACCAGCGTCATTCAAATCGACTATCAGCTCAGCTATCCGCAAGCTCAAGCAATTCTCGAACCAGGCTCCGATGCCGAAGTTCACCCTTTGTCCTCCGCACTCCGTCCTTTCCTCGATCAAATATTAGCCGCCTCACAGGCTGCCAGACAGGCGAGGCTCAAGCGAGGAGCTTTTGAACTAAATTTGCCAGACGCTAACTCTCACTTCGACGACGAAGGCGAATTAGGAGCTTTTGCAACAGCTCCCGCCGCCCAGTCGGCTGTCTCCGAGTTGGTGGTACTCGCCAACCAAGCTGTCGCCACCCACCTGCAAGCCTTGGGAGTCCCAGCAATCTACCGCGTCCAGCCGATGCCAGACCCGGCAGACATTCAAGAGTTCATCAAACTCTCCAACAACCTCGGAGGCGAACTTTATCTCGAAACCGAAGAAGAAGTTCTGCCCTTTGACTTTCAGCGATTTACCCAGCAGTTTGCCGGTCTGAAGTCCGAAAGAGTTCTTACCTACCTGCTCGAAGACACCATGAAGCCCGCTGTTTACAGCACAACTCCCAAGCCGCACTTCGGTTTGGCGCTGCCAGAGGGTTACACCCGCTGCACTTCGCCGCTTTCCCGTTACGCCGATTTGCTGGTGCTGCGATTGTTGCAAGCAGTGTTCGAGCAGGGCCGCAGCAGCCGCACAACTCGGGCTAAGGAAAAAGTCAACCTGCACCATTCCTCCTGTCACGGCCAAATTACTTGGAACGTCCTCCCCCCAGACTTACACCACGAATTTGAGACGGAGTTTGCATCAGTAGTAGTACACCTGACGGAACGCGAAAGGGTTGCTGAAGATGCAGAAAGCGATTTGCAGGGATTGAAGAAAACTGGATTGATGAAAGAGCGCACCGGGCAAACCTTCCAGGGTTTGATTACAGGTGTACAATCTTACGGTTTCTTTGTGGAAATTGAGGTGCGGCCGCCTGAGAGCGACATTCTGCGAGTTGAAGGATTGGTGCACGTTTCTTCGCTGAAGGATGACTGGTACGAGTATCGATCGCGCCAGCAAACTCTGGTGGGCCGCAAAAACCGCAATCAGTACCGTTTGGGCGATCGGGTAGAAGTTCAAGTCAAGAGCGTTGACTACTACCGCCAGCAAATTGATTTAGTTGCAGTTGGTGGCGGCAGCCAAGCTTTTGATGATGATGAATAATCTGTTGACAGTTGACAGTTCACAGTTGACTGTTGACTGTTGACTGTTGACAGTTCACAGTTGACTGTTGACTGTTGACTGTTGGCTTTTCTCAATACTTAGTTGTCATTGTCTAGCAACTAAGTATTGAGAAGTGGTCTGCAAACTATACTCAGCAATCATTAAAAAATAATTAATGACTAACAACTAACAACAGTCAACAGACAACAGTCAACTAACAAATAACTAATGACCAATAACTACCCCCTAATCTTAGGAGTGACTGGAGCATCGGGACTGATTTACGCGGTGCGAACTCTGAAGTTTCTCTTGGAGGCCGATCGAGCTATTGAACTGGTGGCTTCCAAATCTACCTACATGGTTTGGCAAAGCGAACAGAACATCCGAATGCCCGCAGAACCGGCGCTTCAAGAGGAATTCTGGCGGGAACAAGCAGGAGTAGCCACAATGGGCAAACTCCGGTGCCATCCCTGGCAAGATGTTGGTGCTAATATTGCTAGTGGCTCGTTTCGCACCCAAGGAATGATTGTTATTCCGTGCAGCATGAGTACGCTGGGCAAATTGGCGGCTGGCTTGAGTTCGGATTTGCTCGAAAGAGCGGCCGATGTTCAGCTCAAGGAAGGGCGAAAATTGGTACTGGTACCCAGGGAAACGCCTTTTAGCTTGATTCACCTGCGGAATTTGACTGCGTTGGCAGAAGCTGGAGCTAGAATTGTGCCAGCGATTCCCGCTTGGTATCACAATCCCCAAACTATTGAAGATTTAGTAGACTTTGTGGTGGCTCGCGCTTTAGACCAGTTGGGGATTGATTGCGTTCCTCTCAAACGCTGGAAGGAAGAAGTCAGTTGACAGTTGACGGTTGACGGTTGACAGTTGACATTTGACGGTTGGTAGTCGTTATTTGTTAGTTTCATATCAAATCCGTTGGCATCGGAATTATGTAGTGCGAGCGTCCCGCTCGCTACCCAAATCGCGAGCGGGACGACGTGAGCGCTGACATCATCCAAATTATTCTTCCGATGCAACCGGAAATGATATCAATTATCAATTCCCAATTATCAATTCCTAATTCCCAATTCCCAATTCTAAATTCCCAATTTCCAATTCTAAATTCCCAATATTTTTAATATGCGTGCTGTATTTTTGCTAATAATTGTGGTAGGGCTGACTATTTTTGCCCTGCAAAATGTGGAGCCGGCATTATCGCTGGTATTTTTGGGAGTTCGATCGCCTGCTTTGGCTTTATCTATCTGGATTTTGCTCAGCATGGCGGTGGGAGCTCTCACATCTTTATTGATTTCTGGTTTGGTCGCTTTTTCCAATTACTTATCTCAAACACGAGAGCGCACCGGCCGATCCAGTCGCAGCCGTCCCGATACTTTCGCAGAGGACAGGAGAACGCCTTACACGCCGCCTCCCCCTCCTAGAAAACAGGAAATTGACCCGGATGTGAATAGGGAAAATAGCCAAACTCAGGCTGCTGCTTCCTATCGAACTGAGTACGGCACACCGGCGGGTTACAGTTCCCGGACTTTCCAGCAAGAAACTCCGAACCCTTCTGGGGCGAAGGATTACGCTCAAGCGGGGACTTATGCAGCGGCAGACGATGAGGACGATTGGGTTTCTGATGGCTCAAAATCCGTCTCTCAAGGTGGCGATGATGATTGGGGGGACGATCGCGATTTTCCCGCCGAACCTCCGGTAAATGACGTTGCAGGGGCAAATCCGAGGGATTACGAAGCTAAACAGGAACCGAAAAGCAAGTCTTGGGCTGGCTCGGTATACTCTTACGGCTATCGAGATCCAAACCAGTCTGGGGTGGGGCAAACTGAGTCTGTATACGATGCAGAGTATCGGGTGCTGGTTCCCCCGCAAGATGCGATACCTAAACCCGCTGATGAAGCACCGAAAAATCCTAGTGTAGAGGCAGAGGATGATTGGGGATTGGATGAAGATGATGTATTTGATGAGGACGATCGCCCCAGTGAACCGATTAACCTGAAAAAATAGAAAAATATGGGAGGATTTGGCAGTGGATTGGTTGAGGGGAGTGAATATCTATCTCGTCGGGATGATGGGTGCGGGAAAAACAACGGTGGGGCGAATTTTGGCAAGGGAATTAAAATACCGTTTTTTTGATACTGATGAACTGATTGTTCGAGTTGCTAATCAGTCAATTGCTGAGATTTTCGATCGAGAAGGGGAAGAGGCATTTCGGGAACTAGAAACTAAAGTCCTCGGCGAATTGTGTGCTTATAAAAATTCGGTGGTGGCTACGGGCGGCGGTATTGTTGCCCGATCGATGAATTGGGGTTACTTGCACTACGGTATAGTGGTTTGGCTGGATGTGCCTGTAGATCGACTGTACGATCGACTGGGTTCGGACACCGCTCGACCCCTACTGCGGGAGGGCGAGCTCAAATCTAAGCTGCAAAGCCTTTTGAACGAGCGAGAGCGTTTCTACACTCAAGCAGATGTCCGAGTTTGCATTCGTGGAGGCGAAAGGCCTGAAGAAGTGGCGCGTCGGGCGATCGAGGAAATCCAAAAAGTTATCAAATCAAAAACTGCACAGGATATCAATTGATACACTAACAAACCTGGCTGCTGGGAAACTCACAGGTTTCGGACAACTTTTGATATCATTTCCGGTTGCATCGGAATAATATTTTTGGATGATAGTAGTGCGAGTGTCTCGCTCGCGATCTGTAGCCGCGAGACGACGTGAGCGCGCTCATAATTCCGATGCTACCGGATTTGATATACCAGTTCGCAAAAACAATGCAACTGTAGGCAACCTCCAAACCCTCATTTCATCAGTCATTCCCAATTCTTCAATCTCAAATCTCAAATCTAAAATGTTATAAATTCCGTAAAAATACTGATTCCTGCTTGAGCGTGTCCGTTTAACTGCCCAATGTTTAGGAATCAACCGGGTTTCAATAGATGCGCCGCGTAAGTTTTATTAAGTGTAAGGAGTTGGCGGTGCGGAGATTTTGTGCAAAAACTAATGGCAGACTTGTCTGATGCGTTAAAGTCGGCTATTGAGTTCTCTCTAAAAATAAAATGGCCCCACCGCTGAAGGGCTGTAGGGCGCAAGGACAGTTAAACGCTAACTTGATTGTCGGGAAATTTAGCATCAATGCTAGCCTCCTATGTGACGATTTTACGATCGTCCATTCACTCATCAACTCTTCCGTATCAAAAAATGTAACCCAGCACCGATCGAATTTAAGCTGTCCTATTCTAAAAACAATACCTCATGCATTCTGACGAGCAGCTCCCGAAAGCTGCTTTTTTATTGCGATCGAGTTTTTGGCTGCCGGACTTGCGGACACTTGGGAATAATATTTTGAGCAACAGATATATTTGACCCGGAAAAATCAGGCATAAGCCTGATTTTTCTGTGTATGGCACAATCTTCCATGAAACGAGAACAGAAGATTCGGATAGTTTTCGGCTAAAGATCCGTTGCGAGTTGTATAATTTGGTTGGGTGAATTTCCTGTTCCCAATTAATATAATACGAGCCTGCCTGTTTTTAACAAAAATTCGATCGCTCCGCCCAACGCCACACCTGTTAAAGAAATGGTAGCTAATACCGCAAAAGCCCGCCAAGTTTTCCAACCAGATAGTTGAATATCGAGTCTTGCCAAAGCTGCGGCTGAAATCAAGACTAAACAAGTAGCAAAAAGGTGCATCCACGCAACTACTACCACAGCCACAAAAGCTCCTAAAATAATAGAAATAAAAGCACCCGCATCACTCGAAAACCACCGCATCATTAAGGCTTTTATGTCTTTCAGCGGGAACGACAAGGCGACAGCTAACAGTAAAATAGAAGCTACGGCTAAAAACCAAACAATGTGCGGGGGAACATCAAACTCAGATAATTTCCAGCCAAAGATGAAATAAGTAACAAAAAGTAGAGTTAGGGAAAGCCAAGAGTTTTTTTTCATCTTAACAGATCTGTGGAGTCAATCTCAAATCTCAAATCTCAAATCTCAAATCTCAAATCGACTGACGAATGCCTTTAGATGACCCCGATGAGTTTGTAGGCGGCCTAGAGGTTAGTAGAAATAGCTTGCACTGGACAAGTAGGGATGCACTGCTCGCACACGATACACCGCGATCGAGCAAAGGTTAGTTTAAAGCTTTCTGGGTCAAGGGTCAAGGCTTCGGTCGGGCAAACCCCCGTACACAAGCCGCAGTGAACACAGATATCTTCGTCTATGAGTATTTCCCTGCTGGCTAGGGAAACGCCGATATTTTGCGATCGCATCCAGTCGATCGCCGCTTCTAGTTGGTCGATGTCCCCTGATAACTCTAGCACCAGTTTGCCCACTTGATTCGGAGCCACCTGAGCGCGGATAATGTTGGCTGCAACATTAAAATCCTTTGCCAGCCGATAGGTGACAGGCATTTGGATCGATCGTTGGGGAAACGTCAGTGTTACCCGTTTTTTCACCGTGCAAGTCCTCGATAATTTACAAACAATCTTTGTTATCTTATGTTTTAGCGCACTCGGTCTAATTACTGACCTCAGCAAAAATTTTTATGAGATAGGTCTGATTATCTCAAAATGTGGTATAATCTGAATCTATTATTTAAAATAAAAACATAGAAATAAAACCGCAATTTATTTTATGACCCAGAATTCGCCAAACTCAACTGTTGCCCCCGCACCGAAAAATTCCGAAACAAAAGTCGCCGCGCGCCTGAGAAACTTATTGATCGTGTTAGCAGCGATCGCCCTTTCGGTATCTATTTTTTTCGGAGTGCGAACTCAAACGCCGTCAAGCAGTCTCACCGAAATGGCAAAAGCTTCGACGCCATTAGAAACAGCTTTGGTAAACGGCAAACCGACACTCATGGAATTTTATGCTAATTGGTGCGGTAGCTGTCAGGCAATGGCTAACGATCTGAGCGAAATCAAACAGAAATACGCCGAACCGCTAAATTTTGTGATGCTGAATGTGGACAATGACAAATGGCTGCCAGAAGTTTCAAAATATCGGGTAGACGGCATTCCGCACTTTGTTTATTTGAACGATAAAGGCAGCGCCGTTGCTGAAACGATGGGCGAAATGCCGCGCAGTATTATGGAAGCTAACTTAGAAGCTTTAATTGCAGGAAAACCTCTGCCAAACGTCCAAGCGGCCGGTCAAGTTTCTAATTTTACTCCCCCCACAGGGCCTGTGAAAACAAGTAGTTCCGACCCGCGCGCCCACGGATCTCAAGTACAGTGAAAGAAGTCAGCAGTCATTAGCGATCAGTCATTAGGAGCGGTTTGAGGGTAAAAATGGTGGTGTATACTCAGCAAGGTCAGAAACGTGAAACCCTGCTGAGTATATAAGCAACGGGAGGATCGGGCTTTATGACTGGTTCAGGACACTGATAGTGGAGAGTAATGCGCGATCGGTTAATGTGTATGTCAACTTCGCAGAAATGACCCAGAATTAACATTAAACCCCAAACTAGGGCAGCCCAAGCACTCAATCTGAGAATGGCTAATAAAAGATTAACAAAAAAAAGTAAAATGTTACCTTGATTTCGCACCCAAAAATACAAACATTTAACTCTAATTCTTAATACAAATATCCAAATATCCTCACAAATTTCTTTGAGCCGGCGATTGCCCATAGCAGTCTCCATTTAGCATGATTCTTACTCCCTCAGTAAGCTTTACAGAGATTTAGGCGTTCTAGCTACTGTTACAAGCCTAAGCCGTAAGCCGATATTTTACCGGAATTAGGGCTATTTTAAAAGTACGGTTGGCGATTGTGCTGAGTATAAACACATTTGCGCGATCGACTACCTCTAAAGGAATATTATAAAAAACATTTTTGACAATTTATTAAAATTTATTATACTACTTGTCAGGTGCGGATCGTAAATATTCGATCGCTCCCTATACAAAATAAAGCCTGACCGAAAACAATTTGGTCGCCAGCTCCGCGATACATTCCTTTGCAGGCTGACTGACTGGGTAAATTTTTCAATTCTTTAATCTAAAATCTAAAATCTAAAATCAAATGACCCCCGACAAACCCGGATTCAGCATTAGCGCGACCGCCATTCGCCGCCATATCGGCACCCTCATGCTGACACTTGCTATTATAATCGTGGGCTTTTTTTACATCACCCAACTGCCCGTTGACTTGCTACCATCCATCACATATCCCCGCATCGGCGTGCGCCTAGACGCCCCCGGCGTCTCCCCAGAAGTAGCAATAGACGAAGTTACCCGCCCCCTCGAACAAGGACTTTCCGCCACTGAAGGCGTCATGCAAGTTTTCTCCCGCACTCGCGAAGGACAAGTCAGCGTCGATTTATTCTTCAAACCGGGGGGCAACATCGACCAGGCCCTCAACGACGCCACCGCCGCTGTCAACCGCATCCGCAACCGACTTCCCGATACAGTTGAATCGCCCACTCTATCCAAAGTTGACCCTTCCCAGCAGCCGATTTACGAATTTGCCCTCACTTCCAACTCCTTGCAAGGAGTTGATTTGCGCGTATTTGCCGACGAAGAATTATCCAGGGAACTAAACGTAATTCCTGGAATAGCAGCAATTGACGTTGCCGGTGGCGTGCAAGAAGAAATTCAAGTAAATATTGACTTAAATCGCTTGCAATCTTTAGGGGTCAGTATTTCCGACGTTTTATCAGCCCTCGAAGCCCGCAACCTCGACACTTCTGGCGGGCGGCTGCGGCAAGAAGCAGCAGAACCTTTAACCCGCACCGTCGGGCGCTTTCAGAATGCGAAAGAAATTCAGGAAATTTCTTTTCAAGCATCGGGTTCCAATCCGCCAAAACGAGTGTTTTTGCGCGATTTTGCTCAGGTAATTGACGGTACAGAAGAAGAACGAGTTAAAGTATTTCTCAATCAGAAATCAGCCGTAAAAATTAGCATTCAAAAGCAGCCGGACGCGAATACAATTTCAGTTGTAGACGGCATCAAAAAGCGGCTAGAAGAATTAAAAGAATCCGGGGCAATTCCCGAAGGCACGACTATCGTCAATACCTTCGACGAGTCTAAGTTCATCCGCGATTCTATTAGCAATGTCCTATTTTCGGGTTTAACCGGGGCTGTTTTAGCCGGGGCATCTGTTTTGCTGTTCCTCGCTTCCCTTCGCCAAACTTTGATTATTGTCCTGGCAATTCCCCTCGCAACTTTAATGGCGATTATCCTGATGGGAGTTTTTGGCCTATCTCTGAACGTTTTCAGTTTGGGCGGTTTGGCGCTGGGTGTGGGAATTGTGGTCGATAACTCGATCGTGATGCTGGAGAATATTGTCGAAGGAACCAGCAATAAAAACAGTGGAAACGGCAAGCAGCGCTTAAGTAACAAGCAGTTGATGCAGCAAGCAGAAAAAAGCAGCAAAGAATTAGAATCAGCTTTATTTGCTTCCACCATCACTAACTTAGTTGCCGTACTGCCATTTTTGCTCATCGGCGGCTTAGTTTCCTTACTGTTCAACGAATTAATCCTCACCATCAGCTTTTCCGTCGCCGCCTCTCTGATTGTCGGATTGACAGTTGTACCGATGATGGCTTCTCGACTGCTAGCGCTGCGGGTATCCAGCGGTTTGAGCAACTTTTGGCCGCTGCTCGCATTCGATCGAGCTTTTACCAATGCTACCGCCGGTTACGGTAAATTTTTATCGGGCATAGTGCGGTGGCGGTTGATTATCATTGCAGTAGCGATTATTGGATTGGGCGGCGGCAGTTGGCTGATGGCCGGTCAAATCCCCCAGGAAATATTGCCGAGAATTAACACCGGTCAAGCGAGATTGTTTGCTTTGTTTCCTGCAGGCACAAATTTGGCAACCAACCAAAGAATTATGGCCGAAGCTGATAAAATTATCCTCAGCCAACCAGAAACTCAATACACTTTGACGACGGTGGGCGGGCTGTTGTTCGGCAACAACACGGTTGAGAATGTGCTGCGCGGCGGCTGCAACATTACGCTGAAACCTGGCACCAATACATTGGATTTTGTGCAGCGAGTTACGCAAGAATTGAATAAAAAAATTGATTTGCCCAAAAATACTCGTTTGCGCCTGAATCCAGAAAATGTGCGGGGTTTGATTTTAACTAATTCGCCAGTGCGCGGCGCTGAAGTTGATGTCCTGCTTCAGGGCGAAAACGAACAAATATTGCAGCAAGCCGGCCGCGAGATATTGGCAACTTTGGAGCAGAAGGTAAACTTAGCTACTTTTCGCCCGGATGCCGATCCGCAGCAGACGGAAGTGCAGATTCGCCCCAACTGGGAACAAGCGGAAATCTACGGGTTGAATGCGAGGCAAATTGGAGAGGTGATTCAGACAGCAATTCAAGGTTCTGTTCCCACACAATTGCAGCGGGGAAACCGTTTGGTTGATGTGCGGGTACAGTTCGATCGCGCTGCTGTTCAATCGATTTCCGCACTAAAATTTATCCCTTTAACTGCTAGGGATAACAGCATTATCCGCTTGAGCGATGTGGCGAATATTGAACTGGGAAAAGCGCCTGGGGAAATTCAAAGGCTTAACCAGCGCCAAGTTTTCATGATTGCTGGGAATATTAATAAGGGCGCGAGTTTGGGCGATGCTTTAAAACAAGTGGATGCAGTTTTGTCGGAAATCAAATTGCCGCCGGGAGTGCGAGTGATACCTAGTTCGGCGGCGGAAACTAACCGGGAATTGCAAAGTTCGCTGATTGTTTTGGGATCTTTGGCGGCGTTTTTGGTATTTGTGGTGATGGCGGTGCAGTACAATTCGCTTGTCGATCCGCTGGTGATTATGTTAACGGTGCCGCTGGCTTTGGCTGGGGGGATTTTCGGGCTGTATGCGACTAAAACTGCGATCGGCGCAACGGTGATTGTGGGGGCGATTTTGCTGGTGGGAATTGTGGTAAATAATGCGATTATTATGGTGGAGTTGGCGAACCAAATTCAGGAAGATGAAAAGGTCGATCGCACGACAGCAATTCTCAGGGCAGCACCTCAGCGTTTGCGTCCGATTTTGATGACAACTATTACCACAGTTTTGGGTTTATTCCCCCTAGCTTTGGGCATTGGAGACGGTTCGGAATTCTTGCAACCTTTGGGTGTGGTGGTGTTTTCCGGTTTGTCGCTGGCGACGCTGCTGACGCTGTTTATTATTCCGTGTTTTTACATTTTGCTGCACGATTTCTTCGGGATGTTTGCAGGGAATAAGAAACCGCAGGCGGTGGCTATTCCTGTGCAGAAGGTGGGGAGAAAGAATGCAAATTTGTGAAATGTAGCGTCAGCAGATACGCACTTTCCCGCAATCCGGCAGGGGTTTAAACCCCTGCCTCATAGCGAAAGTCGGTTAAAAACCGACTGTAGATTTTGAGGAAAAATACGATCTATTTCAGTCCTCTTTTAGAGGACTTTTGCTATGAGACAGGGAATTCATTCCCTGTCGGACTGTCGGATTTACAAGCAATATCGGTACTGCATTTGATGTTAAGTTGACGCGCCGATAATTAGTCGGTAAGGTGCGTCAGTAAACAGTCTCTGACTCCCCAAAGAAATTCCAGACTGACGCACCCTACGATAAATGCTGCAAGATTTCAGTTAAAATAGAGCTTATTTACGCTGAAATATCTTTATGCTGATTTTACCAAAATATGAAAGACAAATTGACTGGTCGTTCTCATATATAAATCAACGCACTGATTCCGAGTGGACGATTGCGACAAGTTGCGATCGCAAAAAAGTCACTTTAGTCGATCGTAACTTCTCCCCACAATACGAATACCAGCTTCCCGACGACGCAATTAGCTGTTTAGCCATCAGTCCCAAAGGCGATTTGCTGGCAGCAATTATGGCAAATGGCAATCATTTAGCAATTTTGACAGCAGAAAACCAGCTAGTTTTTGAAGAACAGCTACCTAACCCTCCTGTTGAGGTTTCACATTTGCATAACAAGAATGGATTTCAGGATTGCTGGTTTGATGCAGACGGCGTGCGTTTTTGGTGCATGAAATTAATTGAAGGCGAGGAAGTCGAGATTCAAATTCGCGATACCAGTTCGTGGCAAATTCAGCGACAACTTTTGCTCGAAGACCCTTTTGGATGGAGTTCCTTCTCGTTTCACCCGCACCCGGAAAATCAAATTTTAGCTCTTTGGGCTGCTGCCGGTCAGGACGGACAGCAAGTCTATTGGCTTTATGATGATGGTATCAAGATTCATGCTGTAGAGGTTGCGTGTTTGGCGGACACAATTCCTCCAGTATTTCACCCCGCAGGTAGCGAATTTTTGGTACTAGATGATTCTGAGAGAGAACTCAGTCGGTTCAGTTTTCCTGACTGCAATCTCCTCGGTCAATGCAAATGGCCTTGGCCTGATTCGGATGATGGTTTTGGGTATTGTATATGTTACCTATCAGACAATCGCATTCTGATTAGTACTAATGAAGGGATAATGTATCAAATCGATCTTGAAAAAATGGAGATATCAGATGAACTAATTTTAATCGGTCATGAACCGCGTTCGTCTAAAGAACTTTTTCCTAATCTCAAGGATGTTGAAGAAGGGCTTTGCGGCGACCTGGACTATTTCTATCGTTGGGATTCAGATAGCATTCTGTCCGTTCATTCACAAGTCCTGAGTCAAGAACCTCGCTCTAAACAGAAGACATTAGTTATCTTCGGGGGAAAAGAGCTGTTTGGTTCGCTGGCGAAGGTACAAGAATCGGCACCCTACAGTAAATTATTCATTCAATCTTTAGGCATTTCTTAAGGATTTTCAATTTTCAATAACAGGCTTTCCGGCCTGTTCCACAAAGAAAGAATCAGTTTTATTGTAGGGTGGGCATCCTGCCCGCCCCTAACGCGACTGATATCAAATCCGGTGGCATCGGAATTAACATTACCCACAATCAGGACACGGCAGTGCCGTTTCCCTACAATTAATCGGGCGATAGTTAAATCTCTGAGGTCGTGCTGATGATTATTTTGGAGTAGGGAAACGGCATTGCCGTGTCCTCCGTTGCCTATCATCTCGCTCATGAAACCGGAATTGATATGACGCACCCTACGAGAATTAGTCTGTCAGGTGTATTTGACATCATAAATTTTGTATGTTACAATATGTACTACACGCAAATTAGCAAAACAAACTTAAACAAAAATGCCCTACGAAAAATTAGACATATCAACCCCAAAACCCGTGCTATCTTGGGCAAATCACGCCCTAGGCGAAAAAGAAACCAAGATGGCCACAAACGTAGCATCTTTGCCCTTTGTATTCAAACACGTCGCACTGATGCCCGACGTACATTTAGGCAAAGGTGCTTTAGTCGGTTCAGTAATTGCTACAAAAGAAGCGATTATTCCGGCTGCGGTGGGCGTGGATATTGGTTGCGGGATGGCTGCGATTAAAATGCCTTTCACCGCCAACAAATTAGAAGGAAAACTCAAACAAATTCGCCTCGATATCGAAGCGGCAATCCCTGTGGGATTTGCGGAAAATAAAGAAGTAGAAAAAACTGTCACTAATTGGCAGAGATGGGGGGAGTTTAAGGAACTTCATCAAGGCGTGCAGCACCAAGACAATAAAGCCTTAAAACAAATGGGTTCCCTCGGTGGTGGCAATCATTTTATTGAGGTTTGCGTTGATACTGAAAACTTTGTTTGGCTGATGCTGCACTCCGGTTCTCGCGGCATTGGAAATTTGCTCGCACAGCAGCATATAGAGACTGCTAAAGATTTAGCTAAACTGGCAGAAATTAGTTTGGCTGACAAAGATTTGGCTTATTTTGTAGCGGGTACGCGGGAGTTTGCCGCTTACTGGCACGATTTGCAGTGGGCGCAAGATTATGCTCGTTTTAATCGCGACGTGATGATGAATCGGTTTAAGCGAATTGTGGAAAAGCACGTCGCGGGAGGCAAATCTGTTAAGCCGTTATTAGAGGTGAATTGCCACCACAATTACGCGGAAAAAGAGGTGCATTTTGGGGAAGATGTGTATGTGACTCGCAAGGGTGCCGTGCGCGCGGATGTTGAGGATTATGGGATTATTCCGGGTTCGATGGGGGCGAAATCTTTCATTGTTAAAGGGAAGGGAAATGCTGAAAGTTACTGTAGTTGCAGTCACGGTGCGGGGCGGTTGATGTCTCGCAATCAAGCGAAGAATGTATTCACTCTCGATGATTTGGTGCGGCAGACTGAGGGGGTTGAGTGCCGCAAAGATGAGCAATTTTTAGATGAAATTCCGGGGGCTTATAAGCCGATTGATGAGGTGATGAGTCAGCAGTCGGATTTGGTGGAAGTTGTGGCGACTTTGAAGCAGGTTGTTTGTGTCAAGGGGTGACAGAAACTGGTTTATTTGTACTTCACTTATCTGAAAAGTGCTGTATGGGAAGAGGGGGAAATCAAGCCGCTTTCGATTTCCCCCTCTTGACAAATATTCGACTTTCTGAGCTTTTTCTCTAACAGACCATCTGTCTAGACTCAATTTCTAGCAAGCGCAGGAGTCTTTCATCGCCATTGGCTTTGGCTGCTTGCGTTCTGCGATCGAGAATATTGCAAATATTCGCCCGGTGGACTTGCGCCACTTCCACAACTGTTGGGTAAGATTCCACCGCCGCTGGGGCGCTAGCTGCTGCGGTATCCCGATCGCCAGCTTGAGAATCTCCCTTTGTGGTATAGTTTGGGCCGCCGGATTTTGGTGGGGCGGGAATGTGTCTCGGATAGCGATAGTTCCAGTTTTGGCCCCGATATTTGCCCGCGACTTCGCCTTCGATCATATCTACTGTCGGAATGTCGTACTCGTAGTTTGCGCCGCGATAAGTGAGTTTCATATTTTTTGATCCTTATATGTATGGAGATAAAAAGGGCAGTCAGGTCAGGTTTGCTTTTTAGTCAGTAAAAACTTTTCACTTTCTGTATTGTATTTTACCATTTAATGAAATAACCAGTCAAGTTAAAAAAAATTAATATTTTAACGGTCAGAGGGCACAAAAAAGCCCGCTACAGCGGGATCTCAAGGTTTGCTGGGGGTCAAGTTCGATCGACTCCAGCAACTTAGTTATGGCTAAAAAACTTTCGATATCTAGTTTCCCAGCTTTGACAAGCCCCTGCATCCCCTCTCAACTCCCCTTAAACAGGGAAGTGAGGAGGGATAGCAGAAGTGAGCCAATAGGCTCTAGCCGACTGTCACCTGATCGGTTTGCACGCCTGCGGCACCTTCTTCAGCAGAGGCGATCGCCACCAACTTGTCGAGAATTTCCTGACTGGGAACTTGACCTTTGAGAACAACCGTGCCGCTGAGCTGAGCCACATAAACAGTCTCGATATCAGCAACTTCGGCATCGCCGTCAAAAGCTAAAGCAACCCGCTTCGCCAAGCCGCTTTCGTCAAAATTTCCGTCTGGGCCGACTTTAGCAGGAGCAATGGATTGCGCTTGGGCTGCTTGCTGTACTACTTGTGCCATCGGTTCAGCCGGGGCTTCAGGCTTTTCGAGTCCGAACAGTCTTTTAAACCAACCCATAGTAGTTGAGTCTCCTGAAAATACACTTTTTATACAATAGCTCTAGAATTCCAAAAGACTCGTAATTGTTGCAAAACTCAGCGAAATTTCTCAAAATGTTTTCCGGCAGAGTTTCACAATCTAAAATCTTAAATAGTATCTAGATGTTGATGTTGCTATTTGATGTATAGGACGATCGCTACGGTTTGGATAGCAGGCGCCTAATCGAAGTCGTTCCCACTCTCACCTTGAAAAAACTGCACCGCGCGCCGGAATACATTCCCGGTTTCTTTAACTACCGGGGACATCTCGTGCCTGTCATTCGATTTTAGATTTTAGATTTTAGATTTTAGATTGGCCCCACGGATAAATTCGGGGGCTTGAGGATTTTAGATTTTAGATTTTGGATTGATTCCACGGATAAATCACGTGGTGGGTACCATCAAGAAATTTTTGGTCATCGACCTGTGTCCACTGATACAAGGGACGGTGGCCCGCGCTTACTTGGGGGTAGTCCTGCACAAGTAGTGGTGCGATTTGATGTAACCCGCTCTGTATAAGGAGATGAAAGGCAAAAATCACTACTTGTTTACCAATTACCAATTAACAATTAGCAATTACCAATTCCCAATACTTCGGCTACGCGAGCGTACTTCCAATTCCCAATTCCCAATTCCCAATTACAGATAATTACAGCAGATTCCACATTTATGAAGTACACCCGCCTATCGTTAGCCCCCCGTAAGGACACGGCACTGCCGTGTCCCTACACTTCACTTAACCTTTTAGATAATATTGTTCTGCTTCCGACCAATTCAGTTGCAGCAACGAATCATCTCCCCATGTCAGCTTGAGACTCGGCTTAATTGCTTTCACGCCCAAAGCGCTAATAATCTGCGCTGCTACAACTTTCGCCAATAACGGCGGTACAGAATTTCCGACTTGGCGAAAACCGTGCCATTTTGTAACGTGAAATCTAAACCAGTCAGGATAGGAATGCAGCCGCGCAGCTTCTCTGACTGTAATGCACCGAGGCGCGATCGGGTGAATCGGTCTCGGCGAAGTATAAGCCCCCCTGGCCCTGTCGGTTCCGGCCCTGAGAGTGTTGCAAACTCCATTGGGATGCAGCTTGTAAAAACGGCTGATCGGCTCTTTTTCGCCGTGTTTGGCAGCACGAAACCTTTCCATACATTCCAGAGAATGTTTTGTTCGCAAACTACAAGAGAGGATTTGTCGATCGTACTCGCGATCGTAGGAATAATCATCATCCAAACCATCAATGCCGCGCATTATACTCGCATAAGTGCTGCACTTTCCGTACTCCGCCATTACCCAATCTCGGTGCAGCAACTCGCTGTAATTTTCAACTTCCGGCAAATCTCCAATCGCATCCCAAACTGTCGGGACAGCAGGTAAATTAACTTTTTTATAGCGTTTAGGAACTTTAATTTTCGGGAGTATAGTAGTTGGCTGAGGGTATTTGGGCAGCTCATAATCTTTTTTGCAGCCTATCAGAAACAATCGTTTGCGAGCTTGAGGCACTCCGTAGTGAACGGCGTTAAGAACTTGATATTTTTCTTCTACTTGATAGCCTGATTCCAGAAAAGAGCTAATTAAAAGCTTCAGGAGTTCTTTGTGTTCTCCTGATGCAATTCCCGGCACATTTTCCATTACGAAAAACTTGGGTTTTAGCTCCAAAACTAAGCGCTGAAAGTGAAAAATTAGAGAATTTCGCGGGTCGTCCACATCGCGCTTGCCCATCATCGAGAATCCTTGACAGGGCGAACCGCTGATTACTACGTCTATCTCGCGCCGCCCGATCGCCGATTTTTTCCGAATTTCCGATCCCGTAAGGTCTGCGACATCTTTGCACACAATAGAGCACAGCGGGAAATTAAACTGGTGTGTAGCGCAGTGAATTGGGTCAATCTCGACTGAGGCAAGTACATCAAAACCTGCTTGTTCAAAGCCCAGGGTCATGCCGCCCGCGCCTGCAAATAAATCAACAGCGATCGGTCGCTTTTTCCGATTGCTTGGCATAACATTTCAATAACAAAGTTGCTTTAATAGAAATTAAGGAAATCTATCGCGTTTCTGGTAATAAATCTTGGGTTTGTCAACGAGCCAGCCACAAAGGAACCAAGTTTATACATAACCTTTCAATACCAAAATTGCTTTAAGAAGCTGTATTTAATTTAACATTTTTCATTATTTCCGCAGCGGCCCGATCGCACACGCCCACATCTCCGAGACTTTCGCGCATTTCCCGATAACCTGCCTTCATTTGCTGGCGTCGATCGGCATTTTGCAGCAATTCCAGTGCGTGGTTCACTATATTTTCCGCAGTAGCGTCGTCTTGCAGCAACTCCGGGACGATCGGCTTCATTTGCACCAAATTGGGCGGAGACATAAAAGGAATCGAAAATTTCAGGAGGTGGCGAGCAATAATCGCCGTAATCGGACTGACGCGGTAGGCGACAACTTGCGGAACGTCGAGCAAAGCTAGCTCCAAATTAACAGTACCAGATTTAGCGATCGCCAGATCGGCAGCCGCCAAGATTTCCAGAGTTTGATTTTCCAACAAAGTAGCCCGCAAACCGTAATTCTCGATCGCCTGTTCGATTTTGCTGCGGAAAGCTTTGTTAGCAAGCGGAATCCAAAAATGAACTTCCGGCAATTTAGCTTGAATAATTTGAGCTGCCTCAAATATAACCGGCATCAGGTACTTGAGTTCTTGGTGTCTGGAAGCGGGAATTAGGGCGATCGACACCTGTTCCGGCACAATTCCCAAAGTTTTGCGGGCAACTTCCCGCCTGGGCGCAGATTGCATTCTATCCACCAAAGGATGACCAACCCAACTCACTTGGGCTCCTTTTTTTTGATAATAACAAGCTTCTTCGGGGAAAATTGCCAAAAGTTGGTCGCAAATATTGACAATCAGATCGGTATTGCGAGGAGAAATCGACCAAACCCATTCTTGAGGTGCGATGTACCAAACCACCGGCAAATCCGGCAAACAGCGGCGGATGTAGCTGCCAATGCCGAGATTTGGAGTCAAATAATCAATCAATACAACCGCATCGGGGCGAAAGTTTTTGAGATATTGTTTAGCTTTTTGCTGAACTACGATCGTCGGCCAAATATAGGGTACAGATTCTATAAGGCCCATAGAACCAATGCCCACAGTATCGCCTAAAATAGTAGCCCCAGCTTCTGCCATACGAGGGCCGCCCAATCCGACAATTTCTAACTCCAAACCAGCGGCGACAGCGTGACGTTTTAAGGCGGCAACTAACAAAGATCCTTGCAAATCGCCAGAAACCTCACCAGTGCTGATAAAAATTTTCATATTCTGACTTTATACAGGTGAGATGTTTGCTAATAACTCGGTAACAGCATCATATTGATCGGGCATATTAGCACAGCGTAGCAGAAATTCTAAGTCCAGATCGGGAAGGAATGTACTCCGGGCAATCTGCTCGTAATTTTCACCTGTTAAGTAATAGAGAGATAACTGACTATTTTGCCAAAACCAAACTTCCCGAACGCCCAATCTTTTGTATAATTCTAGAGTGTTTATCCCGCCACTGGTAATTACCACTTCAATAGCAATATCTGGGACTATTTTTTTGGTTCCTATATCATAGGAATCATCTGGCTCTTTTCTACCGCCTAATTCTCTGTCACCCAAAGTCGGCCCGCCCTTGCCGTAAAATCTAATCCCATTTGCTCTCATATATGCCTCTAGGAGCATACAGAGAGTTTTCTTGATTATTTGGTGTTCGGGCGAGACAGTCAGAATTTGCAGTTTTTGATCGAGATAGAAAAATTTCACACCTCTGACATCTTTAAAAGCTGCTTCTATCGCTTCAAATTGATCCCAACTAACATCTGAGAATCTAATGCTGCCATCTTGTTCTGTTTCAGGGGATGTAGATTTGACTGAAGTATATACATTCATAGGGCAACAGTCGCTTAGTTCATAGGTTTATTCTACCTCATTCATTTTTTCCCTGGAATCAAACCGCGCCGCCCTTTCGTTATAGACTGCTGCACAAATCTCCGCAGGTGCTGCAAATGGGGGTTTTCCTGCAACAAATCCAACTGTTCCAAAGCTTGATTGAGAGTGTAGCCAGAACGGTATAAAATACGAAAAGTTTTCTTCAAAACTAGCAAATCTTCTGCGGTAAAACCTGCGCGTTCGAGGCCTACTTTGTTGATTGCTCGCACTCTCGAAGGATTCCCCTCGACTAGCATATAAGGAGGCACGTCTCGATCGATCCTGCTCAAGCCGCCCACCATAGACAAGCGGCCGATGTGGACAAACTGGTGAACCCCCAAAACACCGCTCAATCGGGCTTGAGACTCGATTTTAACGTGTCCGGCCAAGGCTACAGCATTCGCGATAATTACTCGATCGGCGATCGCGCAATTGTGTCCCACATGAACATAAGCCATCAATAGATTATGATTGCCAATTGTCGTGCTTTCCCCCGCTCCAGTAGCGCGGTTAATTGTCACGTATTCCCGAATCTGATTGCTGTCGCCAATTTTCACCCTAGTCGGAGAACCCTCGTATTTCAAATCTTGAGGTTCCAAGCCAATCGCCGCACCGGGGAAAATTTGATTGCGAGCGCCTATTTCTGTTAGTCCGTCGATAATTGCATGAGCACCAATCTTAGTATCCGGCCCGATTTTCACTCTTTCCCCAATTACAGCATAAGCTCCCACTTCTACAGTCGGGTGAAGTTCAGCGCCGGGATGAATCACAGCAGTTGGGTGAATCAAAGTAAGCATTTGTCAGTTTTTTTGCTGGTAAGTGGGAAGGAAGTTCGGCAACGCGCAGTGTAAGGGATTTAACGTATTTAACGGATTTAACGGATGGATGTTGACGGAAGAAGGGAAAGGGAAGAGGGAAGAGGGAAGAAGGAATTTTTTAAATTTTAATATGGCTTTGTTCCGAGGAACGCTTCGCGGTTTTAATTTAAATTCAAAACTCACAAGTAAAAACTACCCGCAAGCCCTCACCAATTCCCAAATTTAATCTACCATCGAAAACATCAATTCTCCTTCACAAACTTTTTGTCCGTCTACTTCAGCCAGAGCCTGGATTTTTGCGAAGCGACGGCGTTTTACCCACAGCAATTCTACAGTCATCAGCAACCGATCGCCCGGTACAACCTGACGGCGGAACTTGACTTTATCAATTCCCGTAAACATCCACAATCCTTGCTCGATGTCAGGCAACTGAGCCAGAACAATACCGCCAACTTGAGCCATCGCTTCGACAATTAAGACCCCAGGCATAATCGGTCTTCCGGGAAAATGCCCTTGAAAATGCGGTTCGTTGAAAGTCACATTTTTAATTCCTACAGCCCGCACTCCCGGCACGTAATCAACAATCTTGTCTACCAGTGCAAAAGGATAGCGGTGAGGCAATAATTTCTGAATTTCTTCGAGAGTAAAAGTAGATTTAACCGCTGGAGAATCATCACCGTTTTCGGTGGGAACGGATTCAGAATTAGCAGTATTGAGGGTGTTAACTTCAGTCAGCGTGGACATTGCTTGAAGACTTTTGAGTGTGGTAGAAACGCGAGGGATCGCGTCTTGGGTTGTGAATTGTAACGGTGACTTGGCTGGCACCTTTTCTAACTTGTCTCCTTCACGACGGCCCAAGCTTGGGATTTCAGTGCTAAGGCGAGTTGGACGTGCAAGTTGTGACTGGCTTTGTAAGCCAAGTAGTGAGCTTTTGGCCAAGTTCCCAGCAGGCTGAGGTCGCCTACTAAGTCTAGGATTTTATGGCGCACCGGTTCGTTGGCAAATCTCAAAGGCGGGTTGAGCCAGCCGGATCGATCGCAAACTAGGGCGTTTTCTAGGGTACCACCTTTGATCAAACCTGCTTGTCGCAATTGGTCAACTTGGCGAGCAAGTCCAAAAGTGCGGGCTGGGGCGATCGCGCTAGCAAAACTTTCTGCCTCTGGCGACCAACTGTACCATTGATTGCCGATCGCCTGTTCCTCAAAATCAATTCCGTAACTGAACCGAGTTTCGGCTGACGGTAAAGCCGCTGCAAAAGCATCCCCGTGACGCACCCAAACTGGCTGTTCTAGGAGGCAGGAGGGAGTGGGGTCTTGCTTCGGTTCTTGAGGAACTAAGCCGGTACGGGCGATCGCCTCTACCCAAACCAGAGCCGAACCGTCTAGCAGCGGCAATTCCGGCCCATCAACCTCAATTCGAGCATTATCTGCTCCCATCCCCGCCAAAGCGCCTAATAGATGCTCTACAGTGCGAATTTGAGCATCGATACCTGCCAGTTCCGTTGAAAGTGCAGTTTGACAAACCGCCTCAATTTTTGCAGGAATTATCGGAGCACCAGGCAAGTCTATTCTGACAAAATAGCGACCTTCCCCAACCGCAGCAGGCAAAACTCGGACGCGAGTTTGTTCGCCGCTGTGCAAACCGGTTCCCGACAGTTCAAATTCAGATTTTAAGGTACGTTGAATAGTCATTAGTTAGTAGTCAGCAGTCAGTAGTCAGTAGTCAACTGTCAGCAGTCAGCAGTCAGCAGTCAGTAGTCAAATCTCAACTCTCAACTCTCAACTCTCAACTGTCAACTGCCAACTACCAACTGTCAACTGTCAACTGCCAACTGTCAACTGTCAACTGCCAACTGTCAACTGTCAACTGCCAACTGTCAACTGTCTACTGCCAACTGCCAACTTAGAATCGCTCGCCAATCCCAAAGTGAATTTGATTGTCGCCGCTGTCGTTGATACCGTAATCGATCCGGATCGGCCCTAAAGGAGATTGAATCCGCACGCCGAGGCCGTAACCGTAACCGCTACCGGGCTTGTTGCGGACACCGGCCGGGTCGCCCGGGACATCTTTGCCCGTGCCCAAGTCGGTGCCAGCATCCAAAAATAGCGCACCGCCGATAAACGAAATAATCGGGAAACGGTACTCAACGCTGGCTTCTAGGAAGCTGCGGCCGGCTCCGAGGTCGCCTTCGTTGTATCCGCGCACCGAGTTGGCGCCGCCCAAGGCAAAGGCTTCGTAGGGAGGCAAATCTCCGAATACTGTGCCGCCTCTAAAACTGAATGCCAGCGTTTGAGGGCCGGGGGTAAAGTTAGTGTACCTGACTGGTAGGTAAAAGCTGTAGCTGGCCCGCAGGCGGTTTAACAGGATGCTGCCGGAACCTACAGGAATCGATTGTTCCATCCCAAACCTGATCAGGGAACCGCTAGTGGGGCGGAGGGGGTCGTTGCGCCGATCGCGCACAACACCTGCTTGCAAAGTTGTCAAGTCATCGGAGCCCGAATCGCTAAAACTCAACTGGTTGCCGAGTTCGTCCTCGGACTCGCGACGGCCTTTGCGATCGGTAATTGAGACTCGCTGGTACTGCAAGCCGACTGAAGCAGTCCACTCAGAATCGGCAAAAGGATTGCGCGACAGGGGACGGGTAAAATTGAGGCCGAGACCGGTGCGGACGATGCGGGGTCGATCGTCGTTGGGCAGTCTGACTTCCTGTTCGCCGCCGTCAAAAATCACGCTGATCGATCGTCTTCTAAACGCATTAATCGTGTAAGAAGTCCGGTAAGGATCGCCCGCAATCCAGGGGTCAGTAAAACTCAGGTCAAACAGCGTTTGGCGTTCCCCGATTTGTACTTCAGCCCCCAATTTCTGGTTCCTACCGCCCAAGTTTTGCTGCTGGTAACTCACCGTACCGAACAAACCCGTCGCGGAACTCAAACCCGCACCCGCGGCCAGAGAACCAGTATTTTTCTCGATGACGTTGACAATTACCCTTGCCTTGCGGGGGTCTGTCGTTCCCGGTTCCAAGGCAAGTCGCACGTCTTCAAAAATTCCCAAACCAAACACCCGTCTCAAATCCCTTTCCGCCTTAGTGCGGTTAAAGATTTCTCCGGGCTTGAGTTCTACTTCGCGGGTGACGACAAAGCGCCTGGTATTGCCTCCGATCGGCTGACCGGTGGCATCTGTTGCCTCTCCCTCCTTGTTCAGGAAGCGGACATCAACGGATTCGATCTGGCCTTCTGCCACTACCAGGGTGACTGTGCCGTCCTCTCCTACTTGCGGGGCATCAGTGATTTGGCCCAAAACATAGCCGTTCTCTTGATACCACGCATTAATTTTTTTCACTCCCTCCTCAAAGCGGCGGAGGTTGAGAATTTGGCCGTACTGATCGCGGAAGCTTTCGTCAATTACGCTTTGGGGCAGCACTTGCTGGCCGGTGATTGTTACTCCCCGCAGCACCGGATTTGCCTGCACGATAAAAGTCACCCGGACGCCCAACGGGGTGTCTTCCGGTACTGCCCGCACGTTTCTGAAAAAGCCCGTGGCAAAAATAGCGTTGATGTCTTGTTGCAGTTGGCTGCGGTTGGTCGTGCGTCCCGGTTGGGTGCTGATGACTCGGTAAATCTCGCGCTCCAGGTCTCCCGTCGCCCCGGTGACGGTAACTTCTGCAACTAGCACTTGCGGTTCGGCCGCCCCGGCGGGTGCGGGGGTTTGTCTGGGCTGCGGTGCTGGGCCAGAGGGCAATGTGGGAACGGTGTTAGTCGGAGGGCTCGCCGGGGCCGGTCTGGCTGGGGCCGGTCTGGCTGGGGCCGGTCTGGCAGGCGCAGGTCTGGGGGTAACTTGGGGGTTTTGAGCGATCGCCCCGGATTCATCTGGTTTCCCTAGCTCTGCTGCGATCCAGGCGGGCGTTACAGCCGATCGATCGGGGGGGAGCGCGCTGCCCAGTTGCGATCGCCCGTGCAGGGCGTTTTGGCTGCTAGAGGCGGGGGAGGGGTTGGAGGCTAGCTCTGGTTTGAGTTGAAAGCCAGCAGGCGAAACCGGGGATGCCGGGTCTGTGACTCGGTTTGGGGGTTCGCGGTCGTCCTCTCCTCTGGCAGGGGCCGCCACTATTTTTAGGGCTTCGGCTTTGCTGGTTTTAGCGGCTTTGGGGTTTTGAGGAGGATTTTGGGTTAATTCTGGAACGGGGCGATCGGGTAATTCGATCGACGGGGCAGGGGTAACGGCGGCCAAAGTTTCCTCTGCTGATTCAGAGTAGGATGTTTGGCCGGAAGCCGAATTTGATAACCCGAATGTTGCTGAGGCAGTAAAAACTGCCACCAATACAGCAGATAAGCGCATTTTTGTTCACTTTTTTAGGCAATCCACACACCACATTAGCCATCAGCCATCAGTCATTAGTCATTAGTCATTAGTTATTGAGTCGGTTGAATTTGCCGCTGACTGCTAACTGTTGACTGCTGAGTGCTGAATGTCCGTGACAAACTGTGCAATTGTAGCTCATTGTTAAGGCCTCTAGACTTTCTGAGCTAAAACCCGCTGGAGAACTTGCTGGTAAGCACTTTCTACCGATCCCAAGTCGCGGCGGAATCGGTCTTTATCCATAACACGGGCATCGGGGTCAGTTTCTGTGTTGTCCCAGAGGCGGCAGGTGTCGGGACTGATTTCGTCGGCGAGGATCAGATTTTGATGTTGGTCGATACCGAATTCTAGTTTGAAGTCTACTAGGGTGATGCCGCACTCGGTGAAAAATTCTTTGAGTATTTCGTTAATTTCGCGGGCGGCGATTTCTAGTTGGTCTACTTGTTCGGGGGTGGCTAGCTGCATTAACTGGAGTCGGCCCCGGGTCAGCAGCGGGTCTCCCAAATCGTCGTTTTTGTAATAAAACTCGACCAGCGGTGGATTGACAATTGTGCCGAGGGCGAGTCCGGTTTGCTTGCAAAGACTACCGGCGGCAATGTTTCTGACGACGACTTCTAAGGGCAAGATTTGGACGCGGCAGACTCGCATTTGGTTGGGGGCTGGCGTGTCGATGAAGTGGGTGGGAATGCCTTTGGCTTCTAGCATCCGAAACAGGTGGGCTGATATGGCATTGTTGATTTCGCCTTTGCCGGCGATGCTGCCGCGTTTCTGGGCGTTAAAGGCTGTGGCGTCGTCTTTGAAGTGGGTCAGCAAAATTTCGCTGTCTTCGGTGGAGTAGAGGATTTTGGCTTTGCCTTCGTAGAGTTTGCGATCGGCTGACATGGCGATTAATAATAAGGTAGATGAGTTTTAGATTTTACCAAAATTAATGGGTCTAAAGCCTCCCCCTTCCAGGGGGACTTTTCTGGATTCTGTACCTGTGTTAGAATTATTTATGTCAGGTATGGCGACGTAAAATGCTGGTATTTGAAGCAAAACTTGAGGGAGAAAAACAACAGTATGAGCGGCTAGATGAAGCCATTCGTACTGCTCTTTTTATCCGCAATTCTTGCATCAGATACTGGATGGATAACCCGAAAATTGGACGGTATGAACTGAGCGCGTATTGTGCAGTTCTTGCCAAGGAATTTCCTTGGGCGAGCAAGCTCAACTCCATGGCTCGTCAGGCTTCTGCCGAAAGAGCATGGTCGGCTATCGCTCGGTTCTACGACAACTGTAAGAAGAAAGCAGCGTATATTGGTTTCCCACGCTTTAAAAAGCATCAAACACATGGTTCTGTAGAATACAAAACCTGTGGCTGGAAGCTGTCGGAGGATAGAAGAACCATCATTTTCACCGATGGGTTTAAAGCCGGAAGTTTCAAGTTGTGGGGAACCAGAAATTTGCACTTCTACCAGTTTAATCTGATTAAACGGGTTCGGGTTGTTCGTCGTGCAGACGGGTACTACGTTCAGTTTTGTCTTGATGTTGAGCGGGTCCAGAAGCGAGAACCAACGGGTAAAACTATCGGGTTGGATGTGGGTCTGACCCACTTCTATACCGATTCGGATGGGCAAACCGTTGAAAATCCCCGTCATTTGAGAAAGTCCGAGAAAGCGCTTAAACGCCTTAATCGTAGACTTTCTAAAACTCAGAAAGGCTCTAAAAACAGAGAAGCGGCGAGAAATCGCTTGAGTCGAAAACACCTCAAGGTAAGTAGGCAGCGTAAAGACTTTGCCATGAAGAAGGCATTGTGCGTCATCCAGTCTAACGACTTGGTCGCCTACGAGGACTTGCAGGTGCGGAACATGGTCAGAAACAGAAAACTTTCCAAGTCTATTTCCGATGCTGCATGGTCTACTTTCCGCCAATGGCTGGAATATTTTGGTAAGGTGTTCGGCGTGGTAACGGTTGCCGTTCCACCCCACTACAGAGCGTCAAGATTGTTCCAACTGTGGGGAAAAAGTCAAAAAGTCGTTGAGTACGAGAACTCATAAATGTCATCATTGTGGGTTTGTATTAGACCGAGACTGGAACGCGGCAATCAACATACTGGAATTAGCACTACGTACCGTGGGGCACACGGGAACTAACGCCTCTGGAGACATCGACCTCTGCATTGGTGAGGCAACTCCTCAATGCAAGCCGAGTCGTGGAAAGAGGAAACCCAAGAAGTAATTCTTGGAATCACCGTGGCGTTGACTCCCGGTGAGGATGTCAAAGTAGCTCTCTGAGGGCGTTATTGGCGAGTTTTTGGATCTCGGCTGCCCCGCTCGTGCCCTGACGGGGGAGTACGCCTGCGGATAGATACCGCCACCGGCTGAGGCATAAATGATTCTTGACAAAGGACAATAGAGATTAAACCTGCTGGGTTCGCGATGGGTGCTGACGAAACCTCCCCAAGGAGACTGGCGCTTAAAAAACATCTGCAAAGGGGCTAATTTATGCAAGACAGAAAAATTCATATCCTCTTGGTAGAAGATGATGAGGTTGATGTGATGAACGTCCGGCGAGCGTTCAAAAAAAATAACATCGTCAACCCCCTCTACATGGCTGCCAACGGATTAGAAGCTCTGGCTATATTGCGCGGAAAAGAAAAAATAGAGCCTGCAATGCCTCAAGCGCGCCGGTTGATATTGCTAGACTTGAATATGCCGAGAATGAACGGGATCGAGTTTTTGCGAGAATTGCGGCTGGATGAAAGTTTGAGGTCGATTCCGGTGATCGTCCTCACAACTTCTAATGAAGATAGAGATAAGGTAGAAGCTTATAATTTGAATGTAGCCGGCTATATTCTTAAACCTGTTACTTTTTCTAACTTTGTGGAAGTGATGGCTACCCTCAACAGGTACTGGATGCTGAGCGAAATTCCCTAAAATAGGGAAAATTTAACAGAAAATTTTTCAAGGTGGCTTGTGATTTTTCAGCAGTGCATTTGTTTTAATTCCTTTTTGCAGACCGCAGCTTTTTCGGAGTAATCCACAATTCGGTTGTTATGGACAAATTTCTCAAAATTCTGATAGTTGATGACGATGCAGTCGATCGGATGGCGGTCAAACGCTCGCTCAAGTCCGCTGGGGTTTCGGCAGAAGTTACTGAAGCAGAAGACTGTGCGGATGCCCGGGCCCAACTCTCGGTCAGCCAAAATTCTACCCCGGCGATCGCTCCACTCTCCAAACAAGATAAATCTCAACATTATTTAAGCGAGGTCGATCTGCCAGAAAATTCGCTGCTATTAAATCAGATATTTGAGTGCAAATTTGACTGCGTATTTCTAGACTACGGCTTGCCGGACGGAGACGGACTGACTTTGGTGCAAGAGGTACGGGAATCTGGGATAAAAGTTCCCTTAATTGTGCTCACTGGTCAAGGCGACGAACAAATTGCTGTGGAATTGATGAAGGCTGGAGCTTCGGATTATATAGCTAAAGGCAAGATGTCTCCCGACAGTTTGGCGCGCAGTTTGTACAATGCCCTTCGCGTTTACCGCGCCGAATCTCAAGCGTTTAATACCAGTCAAAAACTTAAGGAAAGCGAGGAACGGTACAGATTAGTTTTAGAGGGAGTGAACGACGGAATTTGGGATTGGGATTTAAGTAAAAATGAGGTTTATTGGAACGATCGCCTTTTGGAAATTATCGGTTTGCGGCGGGCTCAATTTGGCAGCACTATGGAAGCTCTCTACAACCGCCTGCACCCCGAGGACAAGGACGGAATCGTCCTGGCGATCGGCGCTCACTTGGAACAAGAAATAGACTACAATGTAGGATTCCGACTGCTGCACTCATCCGGTACTTACCGCTACTGCACTTCTCAGGGAAAAGCTCAGCGGAATTATCAGGGAAAACCGCTGCGGATGGCCGGTATGATTAGCGACATTACTGAGCGCAAACAGGCCGAAGATGCTCTAGAAAGGGAACGGCAGCAACTGAAACAAATTATTACTTGCGTGCCGGTAGCAATGGCGATGTTCGATAGGGAAATGCGCTATTTAGCTAATTCTCACAAATGGCTGACTCAATTTAATTTGGAATGGCAGTCCCTGACAAATTGTAGTCATTACGAATTGTTTCCCGATACGCCGAATCGCTGGAAAGTAATGTATCAAGAAGTTCTCAAAGGTAACGTAGTTTCTGTGAGCGAAGATGCTTGGGAACGGGCCGACGGCTCTGTTATGTACCTGCGCTGGGCCGCTCACCCTTGGTACGATCCCGAGGGCAAAGTGGGGGGAATTGTGATGGTGGCCGACAAGATTAATGAGTTGGTGGAAGCGCGGGAAACTGCCCTAGAAGCGAGCCGGGTGAAGTCGCAATTTTTGGCGAATATGAGTCACGAAATTCGCACTCCGATGAATGGGGTTTTGGGGATGGCTCAATTGCTGCTGCGCGCTCCTCTGGAACCGAAACAGCGGCAGTGCGCTCAGACTATTTACCGCAGTGCCGAACATTTGCTGAGCGTGATTAATGATATCCTCGATTTCTCTAAGATTGAAGCTGGAGAAATGCGGCTGGAAAAGGCTGATTTGGATTTGGATAGCTGCATGGAATCGGTGATAGAAATGCTGGCGCCTTTGGCAGAGGAAAAAGGTATTGAATTGAATATTTTAGTTGACTGTTCGGTGCCGAGAAAGTTGGTGGGCGACTCGGGCAGGTTGAAGCAAATCTTGCTGAATTTGACGGGAAATGCGATAAAATTTACCGATCGCGGTCAAGTTTTAGTTCACGTAAGTGTCAAGCGGGGCGATCGAACGACCGGAGGCCCACAAGCTGCCAAATTGCTATTTTCGGTGCGCGATACGGGGATTGGAATTTCGCCGGAAGGGCAGACAAAGCTGTTCCAATCTTTTTCTCAGGTAGACGATTCTCCTACTAGGCCTTACGGCGGGACGGGTTTGGGTTTGGCTATTTGCAAGCAGTTAGTGGAGATGATGGGAGGCGAAATAGGGGTTCGCAGTTTTCTCGGCAACGGTTCGACTTTTTGGTTTGCTGTACCTTTGGAAAAACAGTTGCAAGTTGATCCTCAGACTACCAAACTTGCGGGTAAGAAGCTGTTAGTAGTCTCTGCCAGCGTTTTGAGGAGTGGGGCGGTGCGATCGCTCGCTCAAAGTTGGGGTGCGCGCTGCGACGAGGCACAAACTGTTGCTGATGCTTTGAGTTGGTTGAAAAATGCCCGGGACCGGATTTCTCAGCATTCGGAGGAAGGGGAAAAAAGCTGCGATGCGGTGCTTGTGGACTTGCAAATGCCGGATTTGGATGCTGAGGAATTTGCTGGGCAAGTGCGATCGATGCAAGCAGTTGGCTCGTTAATCGCCATGACTGCTTTGCGGGAACAGCCCAAGGCTGAAGCGCTTTGCAGTGTGGGTTTTAACGGCTATGTGATCGAGCCGGTGCGGCCGAGTCGCCTGCTTGAGGCTTTGCTGGCCCCCGTTAAGGAAACGGGAGAGTTTGGGAGCTTGGAGGCTGCTAATACTTGCAAGTTGCCAGCAGTTAATTCTCAATCTGTTACTCCAAATTCGCCGTCATCGCTGAAAATTTTGCTGGCGGAAGACCACCCGATCAATCAACAAGTTATAGTCGCACAATTGGCAGTTTTAGGCTATCACGCTGACTGCGCTGCCAACGGTCAAGAAGCGCTGGATTTGCTGGCCGAAAAAAGCTATGATTTAGTGCTGATGGACTGTCAAATGCCTGTACTTGACGGTTACGAAACGGCGCAAAAGTTGAGGGAACGAGAAAAGGGCGACCGGCATACTTTTGTGATGGCTTTAACTGCTCATGCTATGCCGGGGGAACGAGAAAAGTGTCTCGCGGCGGGGATGGACGATTATCTCAGCAAACCTGTAGATTTAGATGCTTTGGCGGCGGCGCTGAAAAAGTATGAAGCCCGAAATGTTCAGTGTCAAAATAAGTATGGAGTTAAAAGTATTAATTCTGAAAATAAATTTCAATTAGCAACAAATTATACAGAAGTTGTGGAAAAAGCGCAGGTTGTGGCTGGGCCGGCACCAAGGGCGATCGCACTTCAAACTTGGGAACACGGAGACTGCGACGGACTGTTCGACAGGAGCAGATTGGAGCAACTCGGACGAGTTAATATTAAATTGCCCGAGCGACTTTTGCAAGCTTTTGTGGCAAACGCGCAAGCTGATGTGGCTGCTGCCAAAAGAGCCGTCGAAGCTAAAGATTGGCAAGCTGTGGAATATCAAGCACACCGTCTCAAGGGAACTTCTGCTAATGTGGGAGTTGCTCTGATGTCGGATTTGGCCGCACAATTGGAGCATCAAGCGCGAGGCTTTCAATCTGAACCACCAGGGGCGGAATTGTCAAATATTGAGAGGGTTGAGAACATATTAGTGAGTTTGTCCAGCCATTTAGCCCGGGTTCAAGAATTTGTGGAAACTCGAATGTTTGGTTAATATTTAAGTCTGTTTTTAGTTGTTTGATACGTCGGCGATTAAAATTGTGGCTGTATCAACTATCGTCCCTCTTTAAGAGACTAAGAAATAAATTATTTCTGTCTTTTTTCACTCTGTGTCCTCTGCGTTCTCTGCGGTTAATTAAAAAGAAATAATTAATTTAGCTATGAATTATGATACCAGTAAAAACACTATTTTAGATAGCGATTCATTAGAAAATAATGGAGAACTGCTAACGCCTTTGATGGCTTTTGCTCGGAAAGTTTTATTGTATGAAAACAAGGCTATTTCTGAGCAAGATTCAGTAAATACTGTGCCAGACCCGCCCGAGGAAATCAATAATTTTTGTGTTGACAATCTGGTGGCAAAAGTGGCTCGCTGCTGTCGGGAAAGCAAGGTAGGAAAAAAATTACCTACGGCTTTTTACGTTCATGTTTCTGCTTTACCGACACTCAACCCTGTCCTCGGAATCTACGAAAATTGTGCCAGACGCACTCTCGAAAATATTGATGCAGCAACTTTAATTAAATTTTCACTCCATCAACCTAAAATATCTTATCTTTTTTACCCTGATTTCGATACTGATGCTCATCCTGCTTTGCAAACCAGCATCCAAATTAATCTGGAAACAGGAGAAGTTAAATATTTCGATTACAGCAACAGCGAAAATCCTCCTGTTTTGCACCGCAAGGAAACTTTTGTAGCTGCGGATTATCCCAATTACGAAAAGTTTGCTCGACTGACTCGCTGCGAAGAAAAATGGGGGCTGCTTGACAATACTAGCGTTATCGGCACTCGCGAGGGTTGGCTCAAATACTTGGGATATTGCGGTGTGGAAATTCAAGATCATGCTGTTGTCGAGCGTTTGAAACAGGAGAATAGCGAGCTATCAATTCCCAAAATCGAGCGACACAAAGCTGCGATGGTACGCAACTCTCTTTCTAAACCTTTGCGTCTGGTTTTGGAAGCTGATTTATTTTTGGATGGGGCGACTTTTTTTGATTACGGTTGTGGCTACGGCGGGGATGTTAAATGTATTACTGAAGAGGGTTATGCTATTTCGGGTTGGGACCCATACTATCAGCCGGATACTCCGCGAACTTGTGCGGATATTGTGAATATTGGTTACGTGATTAATGTAATTGAATCTTTGGCGGAACGCCGAGAAGCTTTGCTGAATGCTTGGGAATTAACTAAGAATTTATTAGTTGTAGCGGCTCAGGTTTTGATTGATGATAGCGATCGAGGCCAAATTGCTTATGGGGATGGGGTGATTACTTCTCGGAATACTTTTCAGAAGTATTACGAACAAGAAGAGTTGAAGGTTTATATCGATCAAGTTTTGAGTGTTGATGCGATTCCTGTGGCTTTGGGGATTTATTTTGTGTTTCGGGATGCTGCGGAGGGTGAAGGTTTTCGTGCTTCTCGGTTTCGATCGCACTTATCGACTCCCAGGGTGCGATCGCAAGTTAAGCGGTTTGAGGATTATGCGGAAATGCTGGCTCCTTTGATGGCTTTTGTGAGCGATCGGGGCCGCCTTCCTGTTAAAGGCGAATTAGCTGAAGAATCGGTAATTAAGGGGGAATTCCACAGTTTTAATCGCGCTTGGAGGGTGATTTTGCAAGCAACGGATGCGGATGATTGGGAGACAATCGCCGACAAGCGCCGCCAGGATTTGCTAGTATATCTCGCTCTCAACGGTTTGGGCGATCGACCTTCGATGCGCCGACTCCCGGCTCAAATCCGCAACGACATCAAAGGTTTGTTTGACAATTATCAAAAAGCTTGCACTTTGGCTGATTTAATGCTATACAGTTTGGGCAAAGCTGATATTGTTGCTGACTGCTGCGAAGATAGTGCGATCGGCTACAAACAGCAGGGTTTCCTTTCAGTACACGTCTCTGCATTAGAAGAACTAGACCCTTTGCTGCGGCTCTACGAAGGCTGCGCCAACCGCACAATTGGCAGGCTTGACGGCGCTACAATCATCAAATTTCACGCTCGCAAACCTAAAATTTCCTATTTATTTTATCCCGATTTTGACACTAACCCGCATCCAGCCCTTCACACTTCTATGCACATAGATTTGCGGGACCTTTCTGTGAGCTATCAAGACTATTCTGATTTGTACAACCCACCAATTTTAGTTAGAAAAGAAGCTTTTGTTACTGCTAGTTATCCCCATTACGAAAAGTTTGCGAAACTCACCCGCCAAGAAGAAAAGTTAGGGATTCTCGATCGTGGCGCAGTTAAAAAGCATCGGGAATGGGTAAAGTGTTTGGAGGAAAATTGCGTTAAGATTAAGGATCATAAGTTGTTTTGGCGATCGAATGCTGACCCAGAAAGGTTGAAAATGCTGCAAAAAGCAGCGTCGGAACGCCAGCAGAAAAAGATTGAGGTTAATGTAGGAAAGAGTGAAGGAACCACAGAGGGCACAGAAGATGGAAAGGTTAGTAGCTAACAGTGTTGACATTTGTTGGTAAGGTGTTTACAATTGAGGCTGTAGCGTTCCTAGCGGTTGACATGGAAGAATACTTGAAAGAGAGTGAAGTTATTGATTGGCAGCATCCTGAAATTATGGAATGTGCTAAACAAATCGCATCGGGATATGAGACACCAACGGCGATAGCTAAGGCTTGCTTTGAGTGGGTGCGAGAAGAAATTCGTCACAGTTATGACTATCAAATGAGTCCTGTGACCTGTAGAGCTTCAGATGTACTTCAGCACAAAACAGGGTATTGCTATGCGAAAAGTCACTTGTTAGCAGCGTTACTAAGAGCAAATGAAATTCCAGCAGGTCTTTGCTACCAGCGGTTGAGTATTGATGACAAGGGTGCGCCGTATACTTTGCACGGTTTCAATGCCATCCATTTACCTGAATTTGGTTGGTATCGAGTTGATGCAAGAGGTAACAAAGAAGCAGTCAACGCTCAGTTCACTCCACCTCAAGAACAGTTAGCGTATAAGATTCAGTTTTCCGAAGAGGCAGATTTTCCAGCCATATTCTCAGAGCCGCTTCAAGTCGTTATAGAAGCGCTGCAAGCACAGAAGACATGGGATGATATGCTTCGTAATCTCCCAGACATTTCGTTGGAGTCTGCGAAGAGTTATGGTCTGCTATGATACACATCGAATCCTGGTTTGGGCAGGCGCAGCGTTTTGAATTGTTCACGGGCAAAAGAGCCGCAACATTCGTCTTTATCAGCGGCTCGGATACAAGCTATTCAAGAGTGAAAAAATAAACAAACCCCTGTCGTTCGTGTTCATGGAAAAACACAAGTGAAATGCCCAACAAGCAGCACAGGCTGTGGCAGTAGTTTGAAAACCATCGTTTTTTGTGAATAACGTATTGACATTGTAAATACATTTTACCTATACTAGGGAGCATGAATGTATACTTCGTGCTCAATGGCATTACCTTTGTATGGGATGACTCAAAAGCGCGGATACATCCCACAAATCATGATGGGGTTACTTTTCAACAAGCTGCTGAATGCTTCTTTGACCCATTTCTAGTTGTCGTTGATGCCAGCCTCAATGAGGAAGCGCGTGATGCTGTGATTGGGCTAGATAGTCGGTGGAATCTACTGTATGTGGTTCACGTTGAGCGTGAAGAAAATGTCATTCGGATTATTTCAGCACGTAAAGCAACTCGTCAGGAGAGGGCAGAGTATGAAGATTGAAGCATTAAAGCAGCGATTAAACCGCAACCGTCCAATGACTAGCGTGACGATTCGTATGCCCGAAGATGTTGTGGAAGACCTAAAGAAAGTTGCACCATTGTTGGGTTTTTCGGGTTATCAGCCATTAATTCGTGCTTATATCGGTCAAGGTTTGCGCGTTGATTTAGAACGATTTGAGAGCGATACAGTGACAGCCTTAGTAGCAAGTTTGAAGCGTCGAGGTGTCAGCGATGCAGTGATTGATGAGGCATTAAACGAAGTCGTTCACGCTAAATCCTGTTAATTGTATCTAGCAGTAACGGAGGACACGGCAATGCCGTTTCCCTACATCAAAATAATCGCAGCACGGGCAATGACTCCGGGCCATAATGCTCGCGAGAGATGTAACTACCGCCCGATTAATTGTAGGGACACGGCAATGCCGTGTCCTTACCCGTAGCATCAAGCAAACTTAATTTTCAAATAATCATCCTCCATCTTTGCCCCCGAAGGTTGCAGCGCGGCTAAAGCTTGCGGCAAAACCATATTGCGGCGGTGATTCCCAATCCGAACATTCAACTCATCTCCAGTTTTGCTCAACTGAATTTGATCCTTAGCAATTCCCGGCAAGTACAGTTCTAGAACATATTGATTATTGTCCTGAACAATCCTAATCGTATTTTCTGTGTAATAAACTTGACTGGGATCTTCATTGGCATAAAGCGTTTCTTTCAAGCGTTCCAACGCTGGCAAACCGCACATTTCTTCAGAATAAAGCGGCACTTCCTTAACTGGCAGCGGCATGAAATCTGCGTGAATTTCCTGACGGTACTGCTCCTGACTTTCTTTCCATCGTTTGAAAAATGGGTCGGTTACTTCTTCGGGAATAATCCGGTTAGCTACTACTAAATCAGTGGCTACATTGTACAAACTCAAATAGGCATGAGCGCGCAAAGACTCTTTAATTACCATTTTTTCGGGATTGGTAACTAACCTTACCGAAGTTACAGTATTGTCGGTTAAAATCTTTTCCAAAGCCTCAATTTGTTCGTAAAATTCGTAAGGTGCATCCATCACCTCTTTATCTGGCAAAGAAAAACCCGCAATTGGTCTAAAAATAGGTTCAACTAAAGGTCTAAGGGCGGCTGATATGCCTTGCAGCGGCTTGTAAAATTTTCTCATGTACCAGCCGCCAACTTCCGGCAAGCTTAGCAGTCTTAATGCTGTGCCAGTCGGAGCAGAATCGATAATTAAAACATCAAATTCGCCTTCGTCGTAATGCCGCTTCATTCGCACTAAACCGAAGATTTCATCCATTCCTGGCAAGATGGCTAATTCTTCAGCTTGCACCCCTTCGAGTCCCTGCGCTCGCAAGACTTGAGTAATGTAGCGCTTAACTGCTCCCCAATTGCCTTCTAATTCCCTGAGAGCGTCTAATTCTGCTCCCCACAAATTCGGTTTCACCAGCCGCGAATCGTGTCCGAGTTCCATGTCGAAGCTGTCGGCTAAGGAGTGAGCGGGATCTGTGCTCAGCACTAGGGTTTTGTATCCCAATTCGGCACACCGCAGCCCAGTCGCAGCGGCTACAGAGGTTTTGCCGACGCCGCCTTTTCCGGTCATTAATATTAAGCGCATTGATTGTTTAGCTCGCCTGAAAATTCTTTACTTCTTTATTGTAACGGAATGTAACGGAAATTAATTTAACAGGACTGATGCACAGGGGCCCTGCGGTAGGGTGCGGTATAAGCACCTTACTCAAAGGGGTTACTCTCATTCCCCATCTAAAATCTAAAATCTAAAATTTAAAATGGTATTACCAGTTGTTTGAGCACGTCTAGCCGCGAACAGTTCCAGTAATCGATGTGGGAAACGATTAAACCGTCATTGTTGACTTTAAGTTCGCTTCTACCAGCGATCGCCATTTTCGGTTTCCAAGGTAGCGGTGCGATCCAGCTCAGAGTCCAGCGAGTTTCGATAGTATCTCCCGACTGGGAAATGTTGTGCAAGTCGAGTTTAATTTGTTTAAAAACAGTCCCCATAAACCCGATCATTTTGCGGTAGCGATCGACTCCGGTAAATCGATTCACCGGGTCTTCAAAATAAACATCTTTTGCATAAATGCTGTAAGTCTGATTTTCGGGGAATCTTTGATAATCGTCTTTGAGAATTTCAATAATGTCCATTATGATTAGATATTTGCCTTAAATTATTATAATATAGTTTATACTTGCTTGAGAAAAGGCGGACAACTTATGATCGACCTCTACACTTTTACCACACCAAACGGCCGCAAAGTCTCGATCATGCTCGAAGAAATAGGTTTACCCTACAGCGTGCACGTCATTGACATCACAAAAAACGACCAATTTAGCCCCGAGTTCATCGCCATCAACCCCAACAGCAAAATTCCGGCGATAGTCGATCGAGATAACGGCATCACCGTCTTCGAGTCCGGCGCTATTCTGATCTATCTTGCCGAAAAAAGTGGTAGATTTCTGCCCACCGACAAACAAAAATACTTTCAAGTTATGGAGTGGCTGATGTTTCAAATGGCCAGCGTCGGCCCGATGTTCGGTCAACTAAACCACTTCAAACGCTTTGCACCCGAACAAATTCCCTATGCGATCGGGCGCTACGAAAAAGAAACATTGCGCCTCTACGGAGTATTAGACACTCAACTAGCAAAATACGAATACATCTGCGGCGACTATTCGATCGCCGACATGGCTACCTATCCCTGGGTTGCTATTTACGAATTTCAAGGATTAACCCTCGACAACCACCCCCACCTCAAACGCTGGGTAGAAACCTTGCAGAAGCGTCCCGCCGTTGAGCGCGGAATGGCAATTCCATCCTCATAAGCCCCGCGTCTAAATTGTATTTTCGGGCGGGCGGGACACCCCACAAGCAAGTTGACTTTTGTGGAACGGGCACGCGTGCCCGTTCTTAAGAAGTTGACTTTTTGTGGAACGGGCACGCTTGCCCGTTCTTAAGAAACAGCATTAATCTGGGGTTTGAAAAAGCCCTCAAACTCAATCAGCGAAATGCTTAATAATCGACTCAGCAAACTCCGAACACTTTAACTCCGGCACCGGCGGCTCCATCAACCTCGCCAAATCGTAGGTAACTTCACCATTAGAAATTGCCGCACCCAAACCCTTCTTAATCAAGTCGGCCGCTTCCTGCCATCCCATATATTCCAACATCATCACCCCAGACAAAATCAGCGAACCGGGATTGACTTTATCTAAACCGGCGTGTTTCGGTGCAGTGCCGTGAGTCGCCTCAAAAACTGCACATTCATCACCAATATTCGCGCCGGGGCCCATGCCCAATCCGCCGACAATGGCGGCCGCCGCATCGGACAAATAATCCCCGTTCAAATTCATGGTTGCCAAAATGGAATATTCGCCCGGTCGAGTTTGAATTTGTTGGAAAATACTGTCAGCAATTCGGTCGTTGACCATAATTTTTTCCTTCCACTGGCCGCTGCCGTGACTGTCCCAAATTGTAAATAGAACATCGGCGACTTCTTGACGAATTATGGCTTGTTTTTCAGGCGTCAAAGCATCGTATCCCGGATCTATTTGGCGGGCGTTTTCTTCCAAGCTAATGTCTGGATTTTGTTCTTTGTTGCCCAGAATCCAAGACTCTCTTTCAGTCACGCACTGAGCGCGATATTCGGTGGTTGCCAGCTCGTAACCCCAATCTCGGAAAGCTCCTTCGGTGTATTTCATGATGTTGCCTTTGTGCACCAAAGTCACTTGCTGCTTGTCTTTCGGCAACCGCAAAGCGTGGGCGAGCGCCCGTCGCACCAAACGCTGAGAACCTGTTTTGCTAATGGGTTTAATTCCGATGCCAGAATCGAGGCGAATTTGTTTTTTGCCGTGTTCTGGTGTGGCTGGAATTAACTCGTTATTGAGGAATTCAATCAATTTTTTGCCGATTTCGCTGCCTTTGGGCCATTCAATTCCTAGGTAAATATCTTCTGTATTTTCCCGGTAAATAATTACGTCTAGCAGTTCAGGAGTTTTGTGCAGCGATGGGGTTCCATCATAATATTTGCAGGGCCGCACGCAGGCGTAAAGGTCAAAGATTTGCCGCAAAGCTACGTTTAGCGATCGAATGCCGCCCCCAATTGGCGTTGTCAGCGGGCCTTTGATGGCGACTCCGTATTCTTTGATGGCGTCTAAGGAATCCTGGGGCAAATATTGGTAAGTACCGTAGACATCGCAAGCTTCGTCGCCTACATATATTTTGAACCAGTTGATTTTTCGTTCGCCGCCGTAAGCCTTTTCTACCGCAGCATCCATGACTTTCTGGGATGCCGGCCACAAGTCCACACCGGTACCGTCGCCGCGAATGAAGGGAATAATCGGGTCATTGGGGACGATCGGCGAACCGTCAGAGAAAGTAATTTTAGAACCAGTTGTCGGAGCTACAATCTTTTCGTACATATCTTAACAGTGCGGATAGCAATGTTCCCTATTTTGCCACGATTATCTGTCTAAACCTCAACCCATCATAAATATTTGTATAAATTTAAGTTAGATTTTTGGGCGATGGGCTGCCCCTCACTGCGATCGGGCGATCGTAAATTTAAAAGTAAATTTAAGAAAGTAGCAAAGATAGCAGAAGTTTAGATATAATATGCGCATCTCTATTTCAGCGCTACTGTTGGGAAGATGCTGGAAGCGAGTCCAAATGGCGATTGATTGTAGCAGCAGATGAACCCAGAGAAAGGCAGATTATTTTCATATAATTTGCGTTTATTTGCGATATTTTTCCTTCTGCATATTCTTTTTTACAACCCACAAAATAAACCCGATGACAATAATCACCACAACTATTTTGGAAACAGGGGCAAGATAATCATCTACAAGTGCATAATTTTCGCCTAGTTTATATCCGGCAAAAGTAAGTAAACTCACCCACAAAATAGTGCCGCCTGTTGAGTAGGTTAAAAACGGGATTAAAGCCATATTATTGATGCCAGCGGGCAGGGAAATTAGGGTACGAACTCCCGGTACGAGGCGACACAAAAACACGGCTTTGTTGCCGTGTCTGTTAAACCATCTATTCGCTTTGTCAATATCGGCGCCGGATACTGTTATCCATTTGCCGTATTTGTCAGCTAGCTTTTTTAAGCGTTCTTCGCTCAATAGTTTACCGGCATAGTACCAAGGAAGTGCTCCTAGAACTGTGCCGATTACTCCTGCTGCGATCGCCGGTGCCAACTGCATATCGCCCTTCGATGCCGTGAATCCTGCCAGCGGCATAATCAATTCTGAGGGGATGGGCGGGAAAAGGTTTTCCAAAAACATCAACAGCCCTATTCCCAGATAGCCCATAGACTGCATTGTGTTAGTTATCCATTCAACCATTTTGATTTAATAATTTGGTAATAGGTATAGCGGAAGGAAGAAGGAAGAAGGAAGAAGGAAGAAGGAAGAAGGAAGAAGGAAGAAGGAAGAAGGAAGAAGGAAGAAGGAATTGCTTGTTCTCAGGCTTTGCCAAAGGCTTAATACAGCGTATTCCAAGTATGAAGTAGGGACACGGCAATGCCCATTGGTGTCAACTTAACGTACAACCGATAGTCCGGCAGCGGTTAAAACCCCTGCCTCAAAGTAGAAGTCCTCTCAAAGAGGACTAATGAGCTATTCAGTCCTCTTTGAGAGGACTTTCGCTATGAGACAGGGAATTCATTCCCTGGCGGACTAGCGGGTGGGCGATAGGACTGACGGACTCAAAGCTTAAGTTGACACCTACGGACACGGCAATGCCGTGTCCCTACCGTAGGGATAGATGGATGATTAAGTGCCCGAAGTCCAAGAGTTAGTGTACTCAATTTGCTCGGCAGTCAAGGTATCAATGTAAATACCCATTGCTTCCAACTTGAGACGGGCAATTTCTTTGTCAACTTCCACGGGGATTGAGTGAATACCAGGCTCTAGTTTGCCTTTGTTCGCAACCAGATATTCGCAGGCTAAAGCTTGGTTAGCAAAGCTCATATCCATCACGGCGCTGGGGTGTCCTTCGGCTGCTGCCAAGTTGATCAAACGGCCTTCGCCCAACACAATAACCGACTTGCCATTATTGAGGTGATATTCTTGAGTGAAAGACCGGACTGTTTTCACGTCGGTGCTTTTTGCGCCGAGGGATTTGAGGTCGATTTCAATGTCGAAGTGACCGGAATTGCAAACAATTGCGCCGTCTTTCATGGTGTCGAAATGTTCGGCACGAATGACGTGTTTGTTGCCGGTAACGGTAATGAATATATCTCCGACTGTTGCTGCTTCGTCCATCGGCATGACGCGGAAACCGTCCATCACTGCTTCGATCGCCCGAATCGGATCGATTTCAGTGACAATTACGTTAGCGCCCATGCCGCGAGCCCGCAGTGCCGTGCCTTTGCCGCACCAACCGTAACCTGCAACTACAATATTTTTACCGGCTAACAAGATGTTGGTAGCGCGGATAATGCCGTCTAGGGTAGATTGACCGGTACCGTAGCGGTTGTCGAAGAAGTGCTTGGTGTCGGCGTCGTTGACGTTCATTGCGGGGAAAGTCAGCACACCGTCTTTCAACATTGCCCGCAGGCGGACGATGCCTGTGGTAGTTTCTTCGGTAGTTCCGATCAAGTCGGAAATTTGGTTGGGGCGGTGCTGGATCAGAGCAGCTACCACGTCGCTGCCGTCGTCGATGATAATATTGGGGCGGTGGTCTAGGGCTGTGTAGACGTGACGTTCGTAGGTAGCCGCGTCTTCTCCTTTGAGGGCGAAGACGGAAATCCCGTAGTCTTCAACTAAGCAAGCCGCTACGTCATCTTGAGTGCTCAAGGGGTTGCTGGCGATCAGTACGGCGTCGCCACCGCCGAGTTTGATGGCGATCGCCAAATGAGCGGTTTCTGTGGTTACGTGGCAGCAAGCAGCCAAGCGAATGCCAGCGAAAGGCTTTTCTTTAGCGAAGCGTTCTTGAATTTGCCGCAAAACGGGCATTTCCCGGCCTGCCCACTCGATGCGTTGCTTTCCCAAGGGGGCGAGGGACAAGTCTTTGACTTCGTGTTTAATCTTGACGGATGTAGCAACCATGTATGTTCTTTCCCAGAAATCATCAAACTTTGTTAGTTTTAGCAGATTAACCCCTCGGCGGGCAAGTGCTGTGATTTTAATCGCTTGGGGTGGGCGGTGCTAATCTTAAATTTTGATTGTGTTCGATCGACCAATTTGCGATCGGCACGGGGGAGTCACCCCCACCGCGAGAGTCATTCGATTTTAGATTTTAGATTTTGGATTTTGGATTGACCCCACGGATAAATTCGGGGGCTTGAGGATTTGAGATTTGAGATGCTTTCGATTGATTCCACGGATAAATCACGTGGCGGGTACCATCAACAAATTCTTGGTCAAAAATTCCTGTCGGGCGATCGCGAGCTCAATCTTTTTTGTTAGCGCGGCGTTCTTGAATTATATGAATAATAGAAGGCACAAAAGAAAATACAATTATTCCCAAAACAATCGGCAGTAAATATTCGTCAACTCGATCGGGAGGAATCATTTTTCCCAAATAATAACCCAGCAGCGTTATCCCCACCGTCCACACAAACCCGCCGACGAGGTTATAAAACATAAAAGTTTTGTATTTCATTGCCGCCACGCCCGCCACTATCGGCGCAAAAGTGCGGACAATTGGCATAAATCTCGCCAGTACAACTGCTTTTTGACCGTGTTTTTCGTAGAAGTTTTCGGTTTTTTCTAAATATTCTTTCTTAAACAGCCACGAATCTTCCTTCTGAAATAAGCGACGGCCCCAACGGTGTCCCGTTGCATAGCCAACATTATCGCCAGCCACCGCGCAGACAAAAGCCCCAAAAATTAGCGTCCAAATATTCAGAGAGTCGGGCCCAGCAGCCACAACTCCAGCAGCAAACAGCAAGCTGTCTCCCGGCAGAAAAAAACCGAACAGCAATCCAGATTCCGCGAACACAATACCCCAAATCCCCAAATAGCCGAAGGTTTTAATCAGTTCCTGCAAATCAAAATTCATCTTTCTGTTTTTCCGGGGAATGAACTAAGCAGTAGATAAATGACATCTATCACATCATTGTTTGTTGAATCTAGCATAAAACGAGGGTCTGGCGGGATCATCCCATTTTTGCTTTCAGACCGTGGACGGTTGCATCAGAATAATATATTTGGATAATATAGCGCGCTCACGTCGTCCATAGCGAACGACCTATGCCGTTCGCTATGGACGACGTGAGCGCTCCTAAAAAAGGCTTTTTACGAAATTGGGATGCTCCCGGTCTGGCAAAATAATAAGTGAGCCAGCGAGCGATTATTTGCCTAAAAATTTTTACTGGAAATTTAACAATTAGACTGCGATACCCAGCCCTCTCTAACAAGTGAAATTTTATTTGAAGCTATTTCCGAAGTAAAAGGCGTTTTGTCGCAACCAACGGCAGAAGTAGATATTTCAGGCCTTAAGATGGTTCATTGCATCTAATTGTCCGCTATTGGACGCTGCCGGAACTTGTCACTGGTGCGGCGGATAAAAACCCGGGTTGTGGTGGCGATTAAAGCCGGGTGCGATGAGCGGGCATTAAAATTCCTCAACCCGTATTGGTGAATTTGTACGGCTTGAACTCATCGAACAACTCTGCGTCAAATTCAGCTAGCGACGGATAATATCGAGATGTCCTTTTGTTGAAATCAAGTTGTTGAAATCAAGAAAAAGGCGAGCCGATTTCCCATCAGCGCGCCAGCAAATCCTATTCTTTTTTGTAAAAGGTAATTGAGCCGATCGTTCGGGTTAAAAAATTTAGGAAGCCGTCTTGCTAGCGCGGCGGCGGCGTGCTGCAACCAAGCCGCCGAAACCGAGAGCCAAACCAGTCATCGTAATCGGTTCGGGAACTGCTTCGGCGGTCACGGTGAAGTCTTGGAAGTCTGCGTCGTTGGCGTTACCGCGATCGTCAAAGGAGATTAGCGTGCCTCCCTTAGACAGAGAACCAGTTCCGTCTGTGAATTGTCCGGCAGCTTGGAAGATGTTCGTTGTTTCTTTGCCGAGTGCGTTCCACAGTGGCGACGCCCCGCCAAACACTGCTTGCTGGCTGCCGGCGTTCAAAGCTGAGGTCGAGTAGACAGTGCCCTGCGACGACCCCCAGAGATTGCTGCTGAGTCCCAAAGTGTAAACTTGATTTGCCAGGAATGTGAATACTGCCGAGCCAGAACCCTTGACAGTATTGCCCAGAGATCCTTTCCATTCGTTCTCGCCGCCGTTGTCTGAGGATTTAGTTTCCGAAAACAGGGTGCTAACTAGAGAGGTCGCCGAGTCCTTCACGCTGTAAATTCCCAAAGATGAAATGTACGCGCCGTGAGATTCTTGGAACTTAAAGTTGACACTTGTATCTTGCTCGAATGTGATGCCGCTGGTACCAAAGGAGAAGGCCTGAGCTGGAGCTCCAGCGCCAAACAGAGCTGTTGCGGTTGCGGTAGCTGCTAGGGCGAATAAGAGTTTGGTATTCATAACTTGTTCCTCTGTGCGACTATTTTAATAATTTGATTATGGAATACTTTCTTTGTGTTTTTCGCACTTTAGGTGAATTTTGACAGACTCTTTATCAAGCCTTTACAGCTCCTTCACAAATGCTGTCATCGAATAGGCTTGTGGGCGATCGCTCCCTAAGAATACACACAAAGTAATTATAAAAATTGTCGCTGAAAACCTTGTCTTGACTGGCATGGGAGCGCGGAGGGGCAAAACGGATTGCGGTCTGGCTCGTGCTAATTTTTGATTTTATTCCAAGTCTAAATTCTCAAAAGCAAACACTTAAGTATAAACACGGTGACACCAGGGCAAACTGACAGTTATAGGAGTTTTATATTAACCAGAAACTGCGAATATTTGTTTTTTAACACTTACGTAGGCGAGTTAAAGCAGTCGATCGAGCGGGTAAATTACGTACAAACTGCGATCGTTGGGTTGATGTCTTTTGGTTAAATTAGAGGGAGCCGGCGCCGTGACAGCTCCCAAAAATGCGATCGAGATGCGATTGAAGCAGATTGAAGCGGTCAAGCGATTTTAGATTTTAGATTTTAGATTTTAGAAAGCGACCCCACGGATAAATCCGGGGGCTTGTGATGAGGATTCCGAGCTCCACGGATGAATCCGGGGGCTTGTGACTAAATTGCTTGATTGTCAAAGAGCAGATTGCTCCTCAACAAATACCGTATATAGAAGCTCTGGGCAAGTCCGGGGGCTGGCGATCGACCCCATCAAAACAAACCGCTGTAGCGTTCCTCTGCCCAAGGTTCGCCCCGCCGGTGGTAGCCGTTGCGTTCCCAAAAACCGAGTTCTTCGGTTTCGGTAAACTCCAGGCCGTTAATCCATTTGGCGCTTTTCCAAGCGTACAAGTGCGGAACTACCAGCCGCATCGGGCCGCCGTGGTCTGGGGATAGGGGTTCGCCGAAGACGGTGTGGGCGAAAAAGTTTTCTTCTCGCAGGAAGTCGGCGCGAGCAATGTTAGTGGTGTAGCCGCCGTAGCAGTGTTCTAGGACGTGCAGAGCTTTCGGATCGACTTCTATGTAGTTCATAAAATCTGTGACTTTGACTCCAGTCCACTGCACGTCGAGTTTTGACCACCGGGTGACGCAGTGAAAATCGGCCGTAAAGTTACTTTGGGGCATGGCCTGGAAGTCCGACCAAGTGAAGGTTTTTGGTTTTGCCAATCCCCAGACTTTAAATTCCCAACTCTCAATGCTGACCGAGGGTGTATCGCCGTAGGTCAGCACGGGAAAGCCGTTGGCGAGGTGTTGACCCGGGGGGACGCGATCGCTGTTTTCTGATTCTGGCTTGCGAAAAAATTTTCCCAGCATTGATTCACGCTCTACAGTAACTGACTGCAATGCCCAGTATAACTTGCAGGGGGGGACGCAATTAAAAATTCAAAAAAGTTTGTGCCAGATTATTGATGACCTAACCTTAAATAATATCGTATTTAATCTCGCTTTTTAAAATTTTTAATGTACTGTTACAATATACCGATCTGCAATACATCCAAAATTTCTGATGGAGTAAAAACCATGCTCGCAAGTTGCTTGATTCCCTTAACCCTCTTTTTGATTGCTGCGGCGATTAGTACAGGGACTGACAGAAGAACCCTGGACGGAATTCCGCGTCCTATGGCGGCAATCATTGGGGTGGGTTGCTTGATTTGGTTTGTGGCGGCGTGTCCTTGGCCGATCGAACTCGGTCTGGTGCTAGTCGTGCTAGTTTGGGGCAAAGCTTACGTGCAAAATATCTTGAGATTGGGATGAATATTTAGAGCAGGCGCTGAAGAAGAGTTGCGATCGCGCGATCGTAGGGTGCTGATACAATTTTTAATCTAATAAATTTTCCAAGTTGGCAGGGTGCGCGGGCGCACCTTGCTCCTAGATGTGCGTAAAATAGCGAGCTGTTAAATTGGCAAGCGATTGATATCTTTATTAGAACCAATTACTACCATCACCTCGCCCTTTTTCAAGCGTTCGTTTGGCTGCGGATTGATCTCGAACTTGTCGGCGCGACCGACTGCTAGCAAGTTCAAACCATACCTGCGCCGGAGCTCCAAATCGGAGATGGTTTTACCGTCAAACTTTTCAGGAACGAGCAACTCAACTATGCTGTGATCGGGGTCGAGGTCAAAGCGTTCTAGAATGCTGGGTTTTGTAAGAATGCGGGCCAAAGAGTCGCCCATTTCTCGTTCTGGAAAAACCACATGATCGGCGCCGACTTTTTGCAAAATTTTCAAGTGAGTTTCCGAGGAAGCCTTAGCTATTACGTGAGTTACCCCGCCTTCCTTAAGATTTAGGGTGGTGGTAATGCTTTCTGCTAGGTAATTGCCGATCGCCACAATCACTGTTTCAAATTCAAATATACCTGCTCCTTTAAGAGCATTAGGTTCAGTAGAATCTAACTGCAAAACGTGAGCAGCAATGCGATCGTTCAAAGCTTGAGTTACTTTTTTTTCGTCGGTGTCAATTCCGAGGACTTCGTAACCCAAGCTGTGCAGAGTCGAACACACAGCTTTGCCGAAGCGTCCCAAACCAATAACTGCAAACTGCTTGTTTTCGGCGCGCAAACCGCGAAAAAAATTCAAAGATGACAGGTTCACTGAATATCCAGCGCTGGGCGTCTTGCTTTTAAAATTTTAGCAGAGACAGCGCCGCCTCCTTTTGATTTGTGACTAAATAGTAAAAGTTGATTTGGGTTGTTACCCATTGTTTAGATTATCAGCAACAAGGCAGGAATTTTTTATCCAACCAACAAACTTTCCTCAACATATTTAAAAGCTCTGGGTTTGGGGTCGCCGACAGCGGCACTCATCAGCAGGAGTACGCCAACCCGACCTACGTACATTGTAGCAATTAAAACCAGTTTTCCGACCAATGAAATCTTGGCTGTAATCCCTGTGGAAAGACCGACAGTGGCAAAAGCTGACACTGCTTCAAAAAGCACTTGGAGAAATTCTAGTTCGGGATTGGCTAGCTGAATGCAAATTGCAGATGCGAAGGCGACTAACAGGGAACCGAAGACTACGCTAATGGTTTTCAAAATCATTGCTGGCGGGATTTGGCGCTGATAGCACTGCACATCTTCTTGGCCTTCGAGAACTGCTGCGGTACAGCTAAACAAGATCCTAAAAGTTGTGGTTTTGATGCCGCCGCCGGTGCTGCCGGGACTGGCGCCGATAAACATCAGGGCGATCGTCATAAATAGCGCCGCGTCGCTCATTTTGCCAATGTCAATTGTATTAAATCCGGCGGTGCGGGGAGTAACAGATTGAAACCAAGCTGCCATCACTTTTTGCGGAAAATTTAGAGGGCCGAAAGTTGCTGGGTTGTTGTATTCCAGCACCAAAAAGATTAGCATCCCTAAAATTAAAAGGACAAAAGTTGTACTGGTAACGACTTTGAAGTTTAGGGAAAAAACTGTGCATACCGGGCTTTTGTTGAAGCGAGCGCGCAGCCACAGGTACATTTCCATAATTACTTGATAGCCGATGCCCCCCATTACGATCAAACCGCCGACTGTCAAGTTAATTACAGGCGAACTGGCGTAGCGGGTAAAACTATCTGAGTAGAGGCTGAAGCCGGCGTTGTTAAAAGCGTTAACGCTGTGAAATACGGCAGACCACACACCTTCTTTAAATCCGTATTCTGGGACGAAAACCGACATCAGCAAAAAGACTCCAGTTAATTCAAACAAAACGGTTGTTGCTAGAATTGACTTCACGAGTTGCACTACGCCGGCTAGCCCGGATTTGTCGAGAGATTGTTGCAGGGCAATTTTGTCTTTTAAGCCAAAACGGCGGCCTAATAACAGCAGCAAGAAAGTGGTGGCTGTCATGTAGCCCAAGCCTCCTATTTGCACGAGAAAAAGTAGGCACAGTTGCCCCCAAAAAGAGTAATATTTTCCGACATCCACAACCGACAAGCCGGTGACGCAGACAGCGGAAGTAGAGGTAAACAGTGCTGTTATTGGATCGCTCCAAGTTCCATCAATTGTGGAAAAGGGCATCATCAGTAATAGAGCACCTGCGGTGATGACGGCGAGAAATCCCAAGCAAATGGTTCGCGAGACAGTCATTCGATTTTAGATTTTAGATTTTAGATTTTAGATTGTTAGAGGGAAGCCACACATCGATTTGAGATTTGAGAGGGAACCCACAAATCGATTTTGGATTTGAGGTTTTAGACGCAACCCACAAATCGATCGTCGGGCTGGAAATCAGGACATCTCTGTCGGGCGAATGCCGGAGACCGATCGAACTAAATCGCAAAAGATGACAACATCGTGAAAATAACGGTAGAATTCCTTTAATAACTTGCGATCCGGCGATGACATCAACACTTTACCAGCAAATTCAGCAACTTTACGACGCTTCTAGCGGTTTGTGGGAGCAGGTGTGGGGCGAACATATGCACCACGGTTACTACGGCCCGGATGGCAATTTGAAAAAAGAGCGCCGACAGGCTCAGATAGATTTGATAGAAGAACTGCTGGGCTGGGCTGGAGTGCCGTCAGAGAAGGCACTCTGTGAACCTTACCGCATTCTCGATGTCGGTTGCGGGATCGGCGGCAGCACGCTGTATTTGACCGAAAAGTTTAGTTCGATCGCTCAAAATAATTTAAAGTTGGATGGCAGGGTCGATCGTGATTTTAGCTTTTCGCCCGAACCAAATAAAACGGGCGCTAGCGTTACAGCGACCGGGATTACTCTGAGTCCGGTACAAGCCAACAGAGCGACGGAACGCGCTAAAATTGCTGGGATCGAAAGCAATGTTAACTTTTTGGTAGCAGATGCTTTGAATATGCCTTTTCCTGACGAGTCCTTCGACTTGGTTTGGTCGCTCGAAAGCGGCGAACATATGCCCGACAAAATTAAGTTTTTGCAGGAATGCTGCCGCGTGCTCAAGCCGGGAGGAACTTTGATTTTGGCAACTTGGTGTCACCGCCCAGTGGGAGAAACGGCGGGAGAATTAACTGATGAAGAGAGAAAGGAGTTGGCAGAAATTTACCGGGTTTATGCTTTGCCTTACGTGATTTCTTTGCCGGAATACGAGGATATTGTCCGCAGTTTGCCTTTGACAAGTATTCGCAGCGCGGATTGGTCAAAAGCTGTTGCTCCTTTTTGGGATGTGGTGATCGATTCTGCTTTTACTCCGAGCGCGATTTGGGGTTTGCTGACGAGCGGTTGGACGACGATTCAAGCTGCACTTGCTCTCGGATTGATGAGTCGCGGATATCAGCGCGGATTGATTCGTTTCGGGCTGATTTGTGGTGTAAAATAACAGGGATCGATCGGAGAAGTTTTGAGTTTGGAGTTGATGAGTAAGGTGCGCATTGCGCACCCTACAGAATATTATTTGTTTGGTGCGTTTGTGTGATTTATGGGCAACGATTCGATTGGCAAGTCTTGGATTGATAAAAATGGCTCGGCTCCGCAAAGCTGGGTGAGGGCATTGTGGGAGTTTTCTCGACCCCACACAATTGTGGGAACTACGTTGAGCGTGCTGGCTTTGTACGCGATCGCCCAAAGCGCCCGGTTGTTTGTGAATCCTGTATTTTGGCCCCTAGCTTTTGCTTGGTTGTCCTGCATTTGCGGCAATATTTATATTGTGGGATTGAACCAATTAGAAGATGTGGAAATTGATAAAATCAATAAGCCGTATTTGCCTATCGCCTCGGGAGTGTTTTCTCAGAAAACGGGAGAATTAATTGTTGCCACTACGGGTATTATAGCAATTTTGACTGCTGTTTTGCAAGGCCCGTTTTTGCTGGCTACAGTTGGCATTAGTTTGGCGATCGGGACTGCTTATTCTCTGCCGCCAATTCGGCTCAAGCGGTTTCCTTTTTGGGCGGCGCTGTGCATTTTTACGGTGCGGGGCGCGATCGTAAATTTAGGGTTATTTTTGCACTTTAATTGGGTGTTGGGTTTGGGAAGGGCGAAAAGCGCTTTTTCGGGCTGGAGTTTGAAGAGTGTGTCTTTTGAGATTCCTGCGGAAGTTTGGGTGCTGACGGTTTTTGTTGTGGTGTTTACGTTTGCGATCGCCATTTTTAAAGATATCCCCGACATGGAGGGCGACAAGCAATACAATATTACTACGTTTACGATTGAGCTAGGCAAGCCGGCCGTCTTTAATTTATCTCGCTGGGTGTTGACGGTTTGCTATTTGGGCGCGACTTTAGCGGGAGCAGTCGTATTGTCTAATGTTAATTTAGTGTTTCTGGCAGTTTCTCATTTGGTGGCTTTGGGTTTGATGTGGTTTTGGAGTGTCAAAGTTGATTTGGACGATAAAATAGAAATTGCTGCATTTTATCAGTTTATCTGGAAGTTGTTTTTCTTAGAATATCTGATTTTTCCCGCAGCTTGTTTGTTGGGGTAGAAGGGAAGTTCGGCAACGAGCAATGTACGGGATGTAACGGATATCAGGAAGAAGGAAGAAGGAAGCGTCTCGATTTGGTAAAAAGTGTTTTTTAGGAGTGTGAGCGTCTCGCTCGCCAGCCTCTCCAGAAGGAAGAAGGAAGGAATAGTTAACAAATTAGAACCAGTTGGCAATTACAAGTTAGCGAACTCCCAAACAGCAAAGACAACTAACTATGGCTTCTCAAAAAAAATCTCGAAAAAATGCCGAAAAACTGAGTGCAGAAGACTCTTTGAAAGTAGCTTGGGAACATCACCAAGCGGGACGTTTGTTAGAAGCTGAAAATTTGTACCGGCAGATCGTAGAAGTGCAGCCGGAATCAGCAAACGTGCTGTGTTTGTTGGGAATAGCGGTTAGACAGCAGGGAAAAGTTGCGGAGGCGATCGGCTTTTACGAACGAGCGATCGCCCAAAATCCCGATTTTGTAGAAGCACATTTAAATAAGGCTCAGGTTTTGCTGGATACAGGCGAGTATCAAAGGGCGATCGTCAGTTACGAACAAATCATCAAAATACAGCCAAATTCCGCACTAGCTTACAATAATTTGGGCTGGATCAAACAGCAAATCGGCGAAATAGACTCGGCAATTTTATATTACCAAACAGCGCTCCGGCTCGACCCCAACCTGCACGAAACAGCGCACAATTTAGGACATTTATTTAAACAAAAAAATCACTTAAACGAGGCAGTCGCCTGTTACCGGCACGCTTTACAAATCAATCCAAAATTGACATATTCTCTGATGGGGTTGGGAACAGTTTTGCAACAGCAGGGTAAATTAGCCGAAGCTTTCAACTGCTACCAGCAAACTGTAGAACTAGAGCCAAATAATCCCGAAGCTCAGAACAATCTAGGAGCCTTTTATTACGAAAAAGGCAATACAAAAGCAGCAATTTCACACTACCAGCAAGCATTGCAACTGAAGCCGGATTTTGTGGAGGCTATTAACAACCTCGGACACGCTTTTGTCGATCGGGGGCAATTTCAAGAGGCTTTTTCTTGTCACTGTCGAGCCTTGGAATTGCAGCCCGACAACCCCACCGCACACCTGGAATTAGCTTTAACTTTGCTATTGTTCGGAGATTTTCAGCGCGGTTTTGCTGAATATGAGTGGCGGTGGCGCACTCGGCAACTAAAACCGAGGCAATTTAAACAGCCGATTTGGGATGGTTCGGATTTGCAGGGGAAAACTATTTTACTGCACGTAGAGCAAGGCTTCGGCGATGCGATTCAGTTTATTCGCTACGTGCCGATTCTTCGCAGCCGAGGCGCTAAAGTTATGGTGGCTTGCTATCGAGAACTTATGCGGTTGTTTGCGACAGTTGCTGACATTGAGTATCTATCAGTTAGTTTGGAAGGTTTGCCAGCATTTGACTTTCACGCACCGCTGATGAGTTTGCCGAGAATTGTGGGGACAACTCTGGAAACAATACCGGCTAATGTTCCTTATTTAGCTCCGCCTGGTGAGTGCAAGTTTGCGCTTTCTTCTGACGCAAAATTGAAGGTAGGGATTGTTTGGGCGGGGAATCCTAAACGGCGGAAAGACACTCAGCGTTCTTGCAGTTTAAGCGATTTTCTGCAATTTTTGGATGTTCAGGGAATTGCTTTTTATAGTTTACAAAAAGACTTGTCAGAGAGCGATCGCACTTTGTTGAACCAGCACTTAGTGCCGGATTTGAGCCCGCATTTGAGCGACTTTGCTGATACCGCTTCTGCTATATCTCAACTGGATTTAGTAATCAGCGTCGATACCTCTGTGGCGCACTTAGCCGGTGCTATGGGAAAACCGGTTTGGGTGCTGCTTTCTTTTGCTCCTGACTGGCGCTGGCTGCTCGATCGCGAAGACAATCCTTGGTATCCAACTGCAAGGCTTTTTCGCCAAAGTCAGCCGGAAAGTTGGCAAGAATTGTTTGAGGAAGTGCAGGCGGCTTTGAGTTTATTTGCGATCGCCAATACTGCTAGTTATTCCGAAGACTCGGCGCACGATCCGTGTGACTTCGTTTCGATCGCAATGACTGTTAATCATACGGCTTCCCTCGATTCAGTGGCGCTGCAAATGGCAGACGAAAGCCTGGTTGACGAGAGCAAACAAAAATTTGTCATTGCGGCGAGCGAAGCGTTAGCAAATTGCACCGCAGTCCACCAATCGCAGGGGATTGAGACATCTGTGGCGATCGCAGCGGTTGGCGAGAATTCGGTTGTTTTAGAGGATTTATTGCGGCAAGCAGAACATTTAATGGAAACAGGGGATAAGCAAGAGGCGATCGCTCTTTACGAACAAATCATATGTCTTGACCCAAATTGCGTGCAAGCGCGGATTAATTTTGGTTTTCTCAAGCAAGAAAATGGCGAGTTAGACGCAGCTATTCCGCATTACCGAGAAGCTTTAGCCCTCGATCCAAATATTCCTCAAACAGCTTACAATTTGGCACAGATTTTTGAAGAACAAGGTGAAGTGGAAGAGGCGATCGCGCATTACGAACAAGCTCTTGTCGCTCAACCAGATTTTGTGCCCGCACTGATTAATTTAGCGGTAGCGCTACAAGAAAAGGGCGAACTTTTAAGGGCGATCGAGCTGTACCGGCGGGCGCTGGAAATTCAGCCGCATAGCTGGGAAGCTTACAACAATCTGGCAACAGTGTTGCAAGAACAGGGCAATTTAGAAGATGCGTTGGAATATTATCACAAAGCTCTAGAATTGCTGCCGGATTTTGTGGAAGCTATCAACAATTTAGGCAGGACGTTTTTGGAAAAAGGCGCGGTAAAAGATGCGATATCCTGCTACAGACGGGCAATTTATTTAAGTCCAAATCACGCTAGCGCTCACCTGAATTTGTCCTTGGCTTTGCTGTTGGTGGGAGATTTGGAAAATGGTCTCGCCGAATACGAGTGGCGCTGGCAAATCAAAGAATTTCAAACTAATCATTCCTGTTTTTTGACTGGGCCGGAAAATACTGTTTCGGCGAGAGAATACCGGCCGCTGTGGGACGGTTCTGATTTGCAGGGAAAGACTATTTTGCTGCACGCCGAACAAGGTTTGGGCGATTCGATTCAGTTTATCCGCTACGCTGCGATCGTCAAAAATAAAGGCGGTAGAGTAATTGTTGGCTGTTACCCGCAATTGCACCGTTTGTTTGCAGCGGTTGACGGCATCGATTTGCTCATAGTTAGAGGTGAGCCGCTGCCGGAATTTGACGTGCAAGTGCCGATGTTGAGTTTGCCGTATGTTCTCGGTACAAAGTTGGAAACAATACCGGCAAATACTGCTTATTTGTCGCCGCCTGCGGGTGCTGAATTTGCGCTTTTGCCCGATCGCAATTTGAAAGTTGGGATTGTCTGGGCGGGGAATCCAAAACACCGCAAAAATATGCAGCGTTCTTGCAGTTTAAGTCAGTTTCTGCCGCTTTTGGACGTTTCGGGGGTAAGTTTTTACAGCTTGCAAAAAGAGGTTCCCGATGCCGATCGCGCGCTGTTGAATGGAACGCAGATCGTAGATTTGAGTCCGCATTTTGACGATTTGGCCGATACTGCTGCTGCGATCGCCAAACTGGATTTAGTCATTAGTGTCGATACCGCTGTCGCCCATTTGGCGGGGGCTTTGGGCAAACCAGTGTGGATTTTACTGGCGTTTTCGCCGGATTGGCGGTGGCTGCTGGAGCGCGAAGACAGTCCTTGGTATCCGACTGCGTGGCTGTTCCGCCAGCATCAGCGGGGCGACTGGGATGGTGTTTTCGCTCGGGTGGCTCAAGCTTTGGGCTGCCTGGTTTCCGCAGCATTTGTGCCGTCGGATTCGGCGGATGCAGAGTTTCGGTTGGGGCGAGATTTGCAGCAGCAAAGCCAGTTTCGCGGTGCGATCGAATGTTACGAGCGGGCGATCGCGATCGAACCCAATTACGCGGCCGCGCACAGCAATTTAGGTGTTGTCAAACAGCATACTGGCAAGCTCTCAGAGGCGATCGCGCACTACAGACAAGCCCTCTTCATCGACCGGAATGTGGCGGAAACGGCGAGCAATTTGGGCAGCGCGCTCGCGGAAGCAGGGGAGACTGAAGAGGCGATCGCAGAATACGAGCGGGCGCTCAATTTGAACCCGAATTGTGCGGAAGCGCTGATTAATTTGGGCCTGTTGCGGGAAGAGCAAGGAGATGTCGCGGAAGCTGTAAGGTTGTACGAGCAAGCGATTCAAGTCAATCCCAATTGCGCTGCTGCTTATTTGAATTTGGGAATTGCTTTGGAGGAACAAGGGGAGGAAGGGGAAGCGGGCGCGAATTACGAACGGGCGATCGCGAATTACGAACGCGCGATCGCGATCGAGCCAAATTATTTCGATGCCTTGCACAACTTAGCATACGCCTCGCTGCGACAAAGCCGAGTTGCAGATGCGATCGCCTACTACGAGCGAGCTCTGACGCTGCAACCGGATTTGACCCAAACCGATCTCGCGATCGGGAGTTGGCTGTCAAACCAAGATCGGTTAGATGAGGCTCTAGTTGTTTGCCAGCAAGCGATTCAGAAATTGCCAGCCTCTGCTGAGGCTCGCTGCAATCTGGGAATTGTCCTGTACAAACAGGGCAAAATTGAAGATGCGATCGCCTGCTACCAGCAAGCTTTGAGCCTGAAACCTGACTTTCCTGAAGCTTTAAACAATCTCGGCAAAGCTTTTGAGGAAGCGGGAAAAATGGCAGAGGCGATCGATTTTTACCGTCGGGCGATCGAACTCAAGCCCGGTTATCTCAATCCCCTCTACAGTTTGGCAAGTGCTTTGCACGATCGGGGACAATTTGCGGATGCTGTCACCTATTACAGCCAAGCAGTTAAATTCAATGTCGCTAGCCCCGAAGCTCACCTAAATTTAGGTTTAGCGTTGCTGCTGGCGGGAGATTTTCAGCGCGGTTTTTCCGAGTACGAATGGCGGCTGCTGGTGCAACAAAAACAGTTTCCGCGCCACAACTTTCAGCAGCCGGTTTGGAACGGCCAAGATTTGCAGGGAAAAACAATTTTGCTTTGCCCGGAACAGGGTTTAGGCGATGCAATTCAGTTTATCCGCTACGCAGATTTAGTCAAGCAGAAAGGCGGTAGGGTAATTGTTTGGTGTTTGCCGCACTTGCAGCGCTTGTTTGCACAAGTTGCGGGAATCGATGAGTTAATAGTTAATCCAGAGGATGCGCCGGATTTTCAAGTGCGCGCGCAGCTAATGAGTTTACCTCACCTTCTGGGAACAACTTTAGAAACTATACCGGCGAATGTTCCTTATTTAGCTCCGCCGCCCGGTTTGGAATGTACTATTCGCCAAACTGCTAATTTGAAAATAGGGATTGTGTGGTCTGGAAATTCTCAACATTCCCAAAATAAAGTGCGATCGTTACCGCTAAATTTGTTGTCCAAACTGTTAGATATTCCGGGTGCAGAATTTTACAGCTTGCAAAAGGAAATGACAGCAGGCGATAGCGCTTTGTTAGAGCAAATGCCCGTAACAGATTTAAGCTCTAAATTGTACGACATGGCCTATACCGCGGCTGTAATATCGGCTCTGGATTTAGTGATTTCTGTAGATACTTCTGTGGCGCACTTGGCCGGTGCTTTGGGTAAACCCGTGTGGATTTTGCTGTGTTTTGTACCGGATTGGCGGTGGATGTTGCAGCGCGAAGACAGTCCTTGGTATCCGACTGCGCGGCTGTTTCGCCAGTCTACAGCGGGGGATTGGGAAGGAGTTTTACAAGAAGCTGCTTTGGCGCTGAGAGAAAGAATTGGTCAGCATCAAGAAGGGCAGTCGCCAATAGAAACTCAGACCAATATTGAATTATCTCAAAAACAGTTCAATCGGGGAAATATTCTCAAAGCGCAAGGAAGATTTGCCGAGGCGATCGCTTATTTTAAAAATGCTTTAGTTTTGCAGCCGGATTCGATAGAAACTGCAACTAATTTGGCAGTGACGCTGCACCAAACAGGCGATTTAGCCCAAGCTGCCACGTATTATCAGCGCGCGATCGAAATCGACCCGAACTGCGCTCAAGCGCAAAATAACTTGGGCATTTTGCTGCAAGATCGAGGCAATATAGCCGAGGCTGTAACTTGTTTTCAAAAGGCGATCGCCCTGAATCCCCTGTACGTCAAAGCTCTCAACAACCTCGGCGCGACACTCCAGCAGCAGGGCGAGTTGCCGAATGCGATCGCGTATTTTCATCAAGCACTTTCCGTCAATTCTAATTACGTGCCAGCGCTGGTAAATTTGGGTGCGGCGATGCAAGCAAAATCTCAGCTAGATGAGGCAGAACGCCTTTACGAGCGTGCAATTGAAGCAGAACCAAACAATCCTGCTGGACACTATCATCTGGGAACATTATGCTTGCGTGCGGGCAAACTAGAACAGGCAATTTCTAGCTTGGAACTAGCCATATCTTTGCAGCCAAATTATGTAGAAGCTATTACTAATTTAGGCAGTGCTGTCGAACAATTAGGAGACGTAGATAGAGCAATTTTGTGTTACAGTAAAGCTATCGAAATTGATGCAAATTGTGTTAAAGCTCACTTCAATTTAAGCTTAGCCTTGCTGTTGACTGGGGACTTGCCGCGCGGTTTAGCAGAATACGAGTGGCGCTGGCAAACAGAACAGGCGAAAACAATGCAGCGGTTGAATTTTGATCGGCCGGTTTGGGATGGTTCAGAGTTGAACGGGCAAACTATTTTGCTCCGATCCGAACAAGGTTTGGGCGACGCAATTCAATTTGTGCGATACGCGGCAATTGTACAGCAAAAAGGCGGCAAAGTAATCATTTCTTGCTATCAAGAACTGAAGCGTTTATTTAAGCAGATTCCTGGCATCCAACAAGTGGCGGTTCGGATGGATGAATTGCCGGATTTCCAAGTGCAAGCACCGCTGATGAGTTTGCCGCATATTCTGGGAACAAATTTAGAAAGTATACCGGCAAATGTTCCTTATTTAGCTGCGCCGCCGAATTGGCAATTTTCCCTAAATTCCGTGAAGCGCAGCTATCCCGTAGGGAATCGCAACTTTAAAGTTGGGATCGTGTGGGCGGGAAGTTCGGAACATTTGAAGGATTTTGTGCGATCGAGCGATTTAAGCTATTTTCTGCAATTGTTAGATATTGCGGGTGTAAGTTTTTACAGTCTTCAAAAAGAAGTGTCGGCGGGCGATCGTACTTTGTTAACTCAAATTCGGGCGATCGATCTGAGCGACAATTTGAACGATTTTGCCGATACTGCGGCGGTGATATCGCAACTGGATTTAGTAATTTCTGTGGATACTGCTGTCGCGCACTTAGCGGGTGCTTTGGGTAAACCCGTATGGATTTTGCTGTCTTTTATGCCGGATTGGCGGTGGATGTTGGAGCGCGAAGATTCTCCTTGGTATCCGACGGCGCGGCTGTTTCGCCAGCAAACACCGGGCGATTGGGTGGGAGTTTGCGATCGGGTAAAAATAGCTTTGCAAGAGTTAACAAGCTCCTTGGTTATTGCGAGCGAAACAAATCAATCGCCCAGCCTCATCACTCCCAACGCAATCACAGAAATTGACGTGCAATTTCACATAGCAAATGCCTTAGAAAAACAAGGTAAAAAAGCAGACGCAGCCGCTCGCTACGAACAAGTAATTGCCGCCTCACCCCGCCACGCAGAAGCCCACAGTTATTTAGGTTATTTCAAACAGGAAAATGGGCAAATAGCCGAGGCAATTTCGCACTACCAACAAGCGCTAGAAACCAATCCAAACCTGAGCGAAACGAATTTATATTTAGGTTGCGCTCTCGAAGAACAAGGAAAAGTTATCGAGGCGATCGACTTCTACAATAAAGCAATTCAACTACGTCCCAACTCGCCAAATTGGCGCTTGAGACTAGCCTTAGCTTTGCTTTTAACTGGAAATTATGAGCCTGGTTTTGCGGAGTACGAATCGCGCTGGCAAACTCAAGAAATGGAACCCAGACATTTTGCCCAACCACTTTGGGACGGCTCTGATTTGCAGGGAAAAACAATTTTATTGCACCCTGAACAAGGTTTGGGCGATACGATACAGTTTATCCGCTACGCGCCTTTAGTTAAGCAAAAAGGCGGCAAAGTTATGGTGGCTTGTCATGTCTTGCTGAAGCGTTTATTTGAAGGAATTGCAGGAGTCGATCGAGTAGGAGTCCGGCCGAGCGATTTGGTAGATTTTCAAGTGCACGCCCCGCTGCTAAGTTTGCCTCGAATTCTGGGAACAACTTTGGAAAATATACCGGCAAATATTCCTTATTTAGCTCCGCCGCAGGATTTTAAATTTTCTCTAGAACCGAACAATCAACTAAAAGTAGGTATTGTGTGGGCGGGCGGCCCGCTGCACCGCAAGAATCATCAGCGATCGTGTAAATTGAGCGATTTTGTGCAATTTTTAGATGTTGCGGGAGCGACTTTTTACAGCCTTCAGAAAGATTTGTCAGCGGGCGATCGCACTTTATTAAATCAACAGCAAATTCAAGATTTGAGCGAACATTGCGTCGATTTTGCCGACACCGCAGCGATTATTTCGCAACTAGATTTAGTAATTTGCGTAGATACTTCTGTGGCGCACTTGGCTGGTGCTTTGGGCAAACCCGTCTGGATTTTGCTGTCTTTCATACCCGATTGGCGGTGGATGCTGGAGAGCGAAGACAGCCCTTGGTATCCGACTGTGCGGTTGTTTAGGCAGCAAAAAGCGGGTGATTGGGATGGAGTGTGCGATCGAATAAAAGCAGCCTTAGAACACTTAATCTCTACTCGTTTCCAGGCTCAGCCTGGTAACGCAGATTCTTATGCTCAGCCTCAAATCCAACCCCCACAAACACCCCCGCAAATTACAGGAATCGGCATTAGTTGGCCCCTCAGCATCACCAGCGGTTGGGGAATTTACGGCATGAATTTAACACTGCAACTACTGCGAAATCCCGCCTGGCAAGTTGCACTTTTAGTACCGCCATCCATCACCTCAGAATCCATCAATCCCCTGCACAAACCGCTGTTATTACCTGTAGTAGAAAAGCAGAAAACTTTTCAGGAATTAGTAACCGCAAATTCAGACAAACAGATTACCTGCAACTTTCCCATACTTTACGGTTTAGGCAATAATTTAGAATCGTCGGGAATCGAAAATCAAATTACCAGCGCTTGTCAAGTCGGAGTCATATTTTTTGAAGACACGCGAATCACAGCAGAAGCACTAGAAAAAGCCAAAAAATATAGCGCAATCGTCGCCGGTTCTAACTGGAATGCGGATGTTTTGAGAAGCTGCGGCTTGACGAATGTTGCGATGCTCAATCAAGGAATTGACCCGGCCATTTTCCATGCTGCACCCAAATCTAATCTATTTGGCGATCGCTTCGTCATTTTCTCTGGCGGCAAACTGGAATATCGCAAAGGCCAAGATATTGTAATTGCCGCTTTCAAACGATTTCGCGCCAAACATCCAGAGGCTTTGTTACTAACAACATGGCACAACTTCTGGCCTCAGTATATGTTGGGAATCGAACAAACCGGAAACGTTGCCGGACTTCCCAATATCAACCGCGACGGAAGTTTAGGAATTGCCCAATGGTTAGTGGCTAACGGTTTGCCGACTGACTCTTTTATCGACATCGGCTTAATTCCGAATCACCTCGCCGGACAAATTTTGCGAGAAGCCGACTGCGCTGTTTTCACCAATCGCTGCGAAGGCGGCACTAATTTAGTCGCAATGGAAAGTATGGCCTGCGGAATTCCTACTATTTTATCAGCAAATACCGGGCATTTAGATTTGATTTATAGCAACATTTGCTATCCTTTATCGAGTCAAGGACGAGTTAAACCGACCGATCATTTTTCCGGTGTAGAAGGTTGGGGAGAGTCTGAGGTTGAAGAAGTTGTCGAGGCTTTGGAACAAGTTTATACTAATCGCGAAGAATCAAAACGTCGCGGTTTAGCTGCGGCTAATTTTATGCTAGATTGGACTTGGGAAAAACAAGTTAAGCGCTTTCTTGATGTTATTGCGATATGTAGATAACACTAAAGTTCTGACTGCAAACTTTCGGAAAATTGTTAGTAGTAAAGACTTTAGTCCTTATAAAAAAGATTAATTTGCGATTGATTCCAATAGTTTGTTAGCACTGTTTACACTTTCAATATCGTATAGTTCTGGATTGTAAGAAACAATTTGTGCTACCAATTTATGATGGTAACTTTGAGCAGTTTCATTCCTAGAACCATGAACGTGACGATAATTAAGAACTATTTCTCTCGTTCCCAAAAAAGGAATGCTATGTTTGTGACAATTAACCCAAAATTCCCAATCCTCATAACCTTCTTTCATCTCTGCTTTATAACCATTGACCAAATTCCAAACTGATTTGTGATACAATGAAGACGTGCAAATCATATTAGATTGTTTGATCTTTTTTGGTGAATATAAATCATAACTGGGTATTGTGTGATTTTCATTGCCGCCAAAAAGTTGATAAGAACCAAATGCTATGCAAGGTACTTTGAATTTTAAACATATTTCTAAAAGACAAATCAAGGCATTTGGAGCTAAGATATCATCGGCATCTAAGGGCATTATGTATTCGCCGTTTGCTGCGGATATGCCAGTATTTCTAGCCATTGATATCCCTTGATTAGCTTGTTCTATTAGCCTAATTTGATGCTGGGGATTTGCTGCTATCAAATTTTTGGCTGCTGTGCTAGTAGTATCTAAGCTGCCATCATTGACAATGATTATTTCCCAATTTTTGTAAGTTTGATTGATAACGCTAGTTACTGCTTGCGACAAAAAATGAGATTGATTGTAGCAGGGAATAATCACAGATATTAAAGGCCGCTCTTCCAACTGCGGTGCTGCCACTTTTTTGACGTTTTCTGACTGTAATTTTTGGGCTAAATTTCGAGCCGCTTGTAAGCCGTAAAAATAAATCTTTGGATGAACAATCGCTAATAGATTTAAATCGGTATTTTGATACTCATTTACTAACCTCGGATATCCCGGCAAGTATTCTTGTTTAACAAAAATCAAGATATTCTGAGCGTACCAAGGCTCTACTTTGTCATTGTTCCATATTTTTTTTCTCAAGCAGTCAATAACTGCATAGCCCTTTTTCTGAAAGTAATAAACCCAATATTCTGGCCACTGTTCGTTAACGTGTTCGACGCCTCCTTGAAATGGTATCGCAGCCGAAAACAGAATCACCGGTGCTAGTTGAGTGAGAGAATTAACAAAGTTTTCGGCACAGGTAGCCGGCAAATTTTCCGCAACTTCTAGGGAAATTGCTAAGTCAAACTTTCTGTTTATTTGCAGCGGTTGCTTTAAATCGGCGGATTGGAACTGATTTAAAGGAATTTGTAAAAGAGTGCGATCGACATAATCGCCATCTATTCCCAAACAGTCCGCAATTCCCAACCTTTGAAAAGCAGCTAACCAACTTCCCGTACCGCAGCCTACATCAACAACGCTTTGAGGTACAGCAGGCTGCATCAATTCTAACAATAAAGGAACAATCTCTTTAGCAGAAGTGCGAGTGCCTTCTCCTATTAATTCGTAAAAATTTTTTGTATAAGATGACTGTTGGTTTTGATTGGCTTGGCTGGCTGTTTGAGAATTGCTGCTAACATCATAACCTTGCAAATGTGCTGGCAACTGCCAGGAAATATCGGGGTCGGGGTGATGTTTTACAGGCTCGACATTTCCCCGCCAAGCAGCACCCATAATTTGCATTGTTTGATAAATTACTGTATTCCATCCCCTTTCTTTCAAGTAATCTAAACCTTTAGCAACATCAGGAGCAACTAAATCGTGAAATAAAATTATCGCATCTGCCTCGGCAAATTTTTCACAAACAATTGCGTCATTTAACGGCCCCGATCCTCCGTGTTCTCCGTCAATAAAAATTAACGACCATTTGCGGTTGAATTGAGTGGCAAATTCTTCTACTCTTTGAGGGCTGTAGCCGGGTATTAGCTCGACTGATGTTTGAACGCCCGACGCATTTAGAGCACCTTGAATTGAATCGATTACACTTTGTCTGATATCTTCTCTTTCTAACAGCGGATCGACGACATCTAACTCAACTCCGGCGAGCGCTAAATGACAGGCTGACCAACCCAGCCAGCAACCTATTTCTAATGCTTTTTTACCTTTGAATTGCAGGGCTGTATTGTAAAGGATGTGGGCTTCGTCGCGATTCAAAAACCCGATGAATGGATAGCGCTTATCTGCATACCAATTATGCGGAACTTCCCGGCGCAAATAAGGCCAGTTACTCGTATTTGGATCGGCAATAATCATATTGGGGAAATAGGAGTCAGGTATAATTATTTGGAACCCTGGCGAGATATAATCCCCTGGATGTAATAAATTATTTTTGCTAATTTCAGGTTGTTGGTAAGTCATTTTGGGTTCTGGAAATATTTGTACTGCTTCCTGTTTTTTAGGTTGGTAACGGACGCTGATTTCCAGTATGTCGCCGTCAGTTGCCATCAATTTTACTCGGTCAAACTGCTGGCGTCCAGCTAAATGCAAAATACCGATCGCCTCCTGCGGCAAGTACGGCTCCACAAAACAGCCTCGCTGCTTGTCCCAAACCGGAAAACCGTTGAATATCCAATTGCACCAAGCTGGTAGCATTTCAGTGAGATTGAACAATTCCCCACTGTAAACAGCTAGGTTTAGGGCAAATTGATCTGTCATGACACAGCCCGATTTTTGCAATCCTTGATTGAGTTTTTCAGCCCATATTTGCCAGTGCAAAGCATCTTTTCGGAGGGCGAAAACTCCGGCATTTAATACCGGATAACTGTATAATTGATTGGCGACTTCTTCACCAAAGTTAGCTTCGTATTTTTTATAAACCCACTGCCAAAAATGAGGAAGTTGTCCGTACTGCTGCAAGCTTGCTCTGTGAACTTCGGGAACAATTGCCAGTCCCCGGCGGGATGCTCCTTCAACAAACAAATCAATGGCTCTCCAATCTTGAACCCAAGCATCTGCATCTATCCAAAGGTATATATCAAAATTGGGAAAGTATTTTCGCAAACAAGGTCTAACTAATAGCCCTTTTAAATGTTCGGGAGCTTCATTTCTGCCAGGAAAGTCAAAGTCCCAATCGGGCTTTTGAATGATATTAACTTGTGTTTCCAGCCACTGCAACTGTTCGCGAGTGCAGCCGAGATCGAAAAAGCCGATCGCCACATTAGCCCCCTCTGGTTTTTCTCGCACCGATAAAATAGTGCCTCGCACCAGTTCAAAGTAATTTGCATCGGCGGCCGTGATGATGATAATCTGCATAAATAGTAACGGGTGCATCTCGTTGGGTGGAGGCGCGTTTATTTAACCTGTTTGCACCGTTGAGGGGAAGGGTGAACCGGCCCCTACAGGTTGCTTGAAAAGTCTGATTAAATTATAGGGTAGGGTAGGGTGCGCCGAAGCACCGCAATATTCATAAAACTATACTATCGAGACGATCGAGGAGTAATTATGAAAAAAACAACAGGGAAAGTTTATCTAGTCGGTGCGGGGCCCGGAGATTGTGACTTGATGACAGTGCGATCGCAAAAACTGCTATCCCAAGCCGAAGTCTTAATCTACGACGCTCTCATCGACATCCCCCAACTCGAATTAATCCCAGCAAGTTGTCGGAAAATAGAAGTCGGCAAACGCGGCGGCAAACCATCGACTCAACAGCAAGAAATCAACCTTTTGCTAGTAGAACACTGTCACGGTGGCAAACAAGTAATCCGCCTTAAAAGTGGCGATCCGTTTATTTTTGGTCGCTCCAGTTCCGAAATTCAAGCATTGATCGCAGCGGGCTGCGAGTTTGAAGTAATACCCGGAATTTCATCAGCATTAGCCGCACCTTTACTAGCAGGAATTCCCCTGACAGATCCGGTAATGAGCCGCTGTTTTGCAGTGATGAGCGCCCACGAACCGGATGCTCTGGAATGGGAAGCATTAGTGCAGATAGAAACTTTGGTAATATTGATGGGAGGACGCAATTTAAGCGAGATTATCTGGCAATTGCAAAAGCACGGACGATCGCCCGAAACTCCGATCGCAATTATCCGAGATTGCGGCCGCCCCGAACAGCAAATTTGGCTCGGCACTCTCTCCAACATCGTACAGCAAACAGCAGGTCAATCTCTGTCGCCTTGCGTGATAATAATTGGGGAAGTAGTCAGATTGCGCGAATATTTAATTGGGTCAGAAAGCACAAATATGATGGATACACCAGTCACCGCTAACCACAGCCAATTGCCGCTAGCAGGAAAAACCATTTTAGTCACGCGATCGGTTTCTCAGTCTGCTGAATTTAGCGATCGACTCCAGCAACAAGGAGCCCGCGTTATCGAAATGCCCGCCTTGGTAATTGGGCCGCCGTCCACTTGGGAACCATTAGACAGCGCGATCGCACAATTGTCAAGCTTTCACTGGTTAATTCTAACTTCCCACAACGCTGTAGACTGCTTTTTTCAACGATTGCAAGCAAAGGGCAAAGACGCCCGCAGCTTGTTTGGTATTAAAATCGCAGTTGTCGGGAAAAAAACAGCAGAAAGTCTGCGATCGCACTCTCTACAACCCGATTTTATTCCCCCCAACTTTGTCGCCGATTCCCTAGTCGAAAACTTCCCCGACAACTTGCAAAACTGCAAGATTCTATTTCCCAGAGTAGAAAGCGGCGGTAGAGAAGTTTTAGTCAAAGAATTCACCGCCAAAGGAGCGCAAGTAATAGAAGTGCCAGCTTACCAATCTTGCTGTCCCGAAACTATCGCTCCGATCGCCCTAGCCGCACTCGAAAATCAAGCCGTAAATATCATAACATTTGCCAGTTCCAAAACCGTACAAAATTTTTGCAAGCTCATAGAACAAAGTCCGGAATTGTCGCGATATCAGGATTGGCTAAAAAATGTTTGCATCGCTTCCATCGGGCCGGAAACTTCTAAGAGTTGCTATAATTTGTTGGGTAAGTTAGATGTGGAAGCTAAGGAATATACCTTAGATGGATTGACTGAGGCGATCGTCGAATGGGTTGCAGAATATCAAAAATCACCCGGCGGTTGAAACCGCGCCATTTACGGGGACACTCAAAAATCACTCGGCGGTTGAAACCGCAGCTACAAAAACAAAGTCCGCGCAACGCGAGACTAAGAAGGGGAGATAAGTTGTAAACTGGTTGTAAGATAAGCAGAAAAAAATATGACGGCAAAAGAACAGCTTCTTCAAGAACTAGACCAAGTACCAGAACCTGTGCTGCTGAAATTGCTTGAATTTCTTCGTTCCTTAAAGACTGAAGAAGAACAACAAAAACTAGAAGCCAAAGCATGGCAAGCATATCTAGATTCAGAACGCGATAGAAAGGAGGTTTACCGTCGCCTTGCCAACTCCTAATTTTATCACCAAAAGTACGGTTCTCAGCATTCACGCCAGACAGATAGAGAGATTTGGCGGCACTCCCGGTGTCAGAGACGAAGGTTTGTTAGAGTCGGCTTTGGCTCAACCGCAAGCAACTTTTGGCGGTGAATATTTGCATCCGACAATTGCCGCGCAAGCTGCTGCTTATCTGTATCACATAGCGATGAATCATCCGTTTATTGACGGTAACAAGCGATCGGCATTTGCGGTGACGGATACCTTTTTGCGTTTGAATGGCTTCTATTTGAATCTGACGGACGATCGAGCATACGATCTAGTGATGCGAGTCGCACGGGGAAGTATCACTAAGGAAGAACTCAGTAGCCAGTTCGAGTTATGTATTATTGAGTTTTAATAAGTAAGTTGGGCAGCCTACGTTGAGATAAATTAAGGTGCGCGTCGGCGCACCCTAGGTTGAGATTAGTAATATCTGTAGGGAAACGGCATTGCCGTGTCCGGTGCCGGGAATCGAGGAACAAAAAAGCGAGTAAAATTATCACTAAAGAACAAAGCCGATCGCATCAAGCGTCAAATCACCAATAAAACTAAAAACAAAAAAAAGCACAAACCGCCGATCGCCCTTTCTCCCCCTAATTCCCGCTACCCAACTACAAATTACCAATAGCCATGAATATAAATTTTTCTCGTTACGACACCTTAACCACCCTGCTAGCAGGAACTACCGCAGCTTTAACCATAGTCATCAGCCAGCCCGCGATCGCCAAAACCCCCCAAGAAGTCGCCAGCATTGCCGGGCCGCTGACAGTACAAATTAACAGTTCCCTCGGAGACGGTTCTGGCGTAATTATTGCCAAAAAAGGCAAAACTTACACAGTTTTAACAGTCAATCACGTCGTAGAAAAAGCAGACGTGAAATACACCGTTCGCACGTCTATAGGCAAAAACTATCAAGCAACTGCAGTCACCCGCTTGCAAACAGCCACAACAGATCCGGATTTAGCCGTAGTCAAATTTGAAAGTCCCGAAGAATATCCAGTCGCGACGATCGCAGATTCCGATTTAGCCGTCATCGGCACTCAAATCTTCGTTTACGGCTATCCCGCTACCGGCGGACTTTTCGGCGCCGAACGAGAACCAGAACTCTCTCCCGGACTCGTTACCAGCCGCCCGCGCAACCGCCCGGAAGGTTACACTTTGCGGTATCAAGCCGTAACTTGGAGCGGCATGAGTGGCGGCCCAGTTTTTGACTCCGAAGGCCGAGTCATCGGTTTGCACGGACAAGGCGAATTCGGTTTTGCTCAAACCAGTTCCGGGGAAGTCGCCCCGATTAAAACCGGATTTAACGCAGCAGTTCCAATCAATACATTTATCGCAAAGCTAGTGGCGGCGGGAATAAACAAATCCGAGTTGAAAGTAGACAATACTCCCCCAACCAGCGGCCCGGTATCCACCGCCAATCCGCAAGACGCCCAAGCCTATTATTTTCGAGGACTTTCACTGTTAGATCGAGGAGATGCTTGGGAGGCGATCGCGGATTTCAACAGAGCACTCGCTTTCAAGCCCAAATATACCCCTGAATTGTATTTCAATATCGGTAATGCCCGCACTTTCATCACCGCCGGCTTGCCCCCACTCGAATCTACACGCGGTTCCACTGCTATTGAAGCATACACGCGGGCGATCGCAGCCAATCCCGGTTTTGCCGACGCTTACTACAACCGAGCTTTAGCTTACCTGGACAACCAAGACAAACCGAAAGCAATTGCCGACTTTCAGAAAGCTGCAGAACTTTACAAGCAAGGCGGAAGAACCAGCGCCTATCAAGACGCGCTCAGCAGAATCAAACAATTGCAGTAGAATTAGAAGTTAATAATTAAGAATTAAAAATGGGATTATACATTTTTAATTCTTAATCAACTTAATACAAACAGCAGGTAAATAACAATGACTGCTATCACCTTAAACCTCAATTCCCTTATCAAACTAACTTCCGAACAGTTTTATCTACTGTGCGAAGAAAACCCTGAATTGAAACTAGAACGCAGCGCCAACGGAGAATTAATTGTCATGCCGCCAACCGGAGGAGAAACGGGAAAAAGCAACTCAAAATTCAACTTACAGATTGGACTTTGGAACGAACAAACCGGACTCGGTGAAGCCTTTGATTCCTCCACAGGATTTACTCTGCCAAATGGGGCCGATCGCTCTCCCGATGCGTCTTGGGTAGAGAAATCGCGCTGGGAAGCTTTGACAACTCAACAAAGAGAAAAATTCATCCCGCTTTGTCCCGACTTTGCTGTAGAAATTCTTTCCCCGACGGACAGCTTGAAAAAAACTCAGGAAAAAATGCAAGAATATAGGGAAAATGGCTGCCGTTTGGGTTGGCTGATTAACCGCAAAAAACGGGAAGTTGAAATTTATCGCCCCGGTCAAGATGTGGAATTTTTACAATCTCCTCTCACCCTTTCTGGGGAAAATGTTTTGCCGGGATTTGTTCTAAATTTGCAAAAAATTTGGAATTAATTTGAGTTATCAATTGTTTTTAAATTTCAATAAAATGCTATGACTGCTATAACCTTAAATCTCAACTCCATAATTAAACTAACTTCCCAACAGTTTTACCAACTGTGCGAAGAAAACCCCGATTTAAAATTAGAACGCAGCGCCAACGGAGAATTAATCGCCATGCCGCCGACCGGAGGAGAAACAGGGAAACGCAATGTCAAATTGACTACACAATTGGATGTGTGGAACGAACAAACCGAACTCGGCGAAGTGTTTGATTCCTCCACAGGATTTACCCTTCCCAATAAAGCCGATCGCTCTCCCGATGCTTCTTGGGTAGAAAAATATCGCTGGGATGCTTTGACGCCCGAACAAAGAGAAAAATTCATCCCGCTTTGTCCCGATTTTGTCATTGAATTAGTCTCCCCCACCGACAGTTTGAAAAAAACCCAGGAAAAAATGCAAGAATACATCGAAAACGGCTGCCGTTTAGGTTGGCTGATTAACCGCAAAAAACCGGAAGTTGAAATTTACCGTCCCGGCAGAGATGTGGAAATTTTGCCATCTCCTCAAACCATTTCGGGAGAAGATGTTTTGCCGGGATTTGTGCTCAATTTGCAAAAAATCTGGAATTGATTTAACTGCTGTCAATTGTTTTTAATTTTGGAAAAGCACTAGGCTGCTGAGTAGCTACCGCCAATTACCAATTCCCCAAATATATTAAACTATGTCTTACAGCGAATTTAGCCTAGACAGAGTGGTGAAAACTTTTAACCTAACGACATCAGAAAAAATTAACTTATTTGCCAACTCTGCGGTCGCTCAATGCAGCGAAATCTTGATACAAACCCTCGAATACAACGTACCTTTAGCCCTAGCTATCAACACAGAAAAAGCGCGCTCGGAATTAATTATTGCTCCAATTTTGCTAGAACTGAGGAGGCAATTGCAAGATAGAATCAGTTTATTTTCAGGAACTGACTTTAATGTTGCACCTGAGTTGGGATTGAATGGAACTTGTGATTTTTTAATCAGCCAAGACTCTGAACTCTTGTTTATTCGATCGCCTGTTGTGACGCTAGTCGAAGCCAAGAAGGAAAATATTAACAGCGGTTTGGGACAGTGTGCAGCAGAAATGGTAGCAGCCCAATTATTTAACGAACAAGAAGGAAATAATATTCCCACGATTTACGGGGTTGTGACATCCGGCAACATTTGGAAATTCCTGAAGTTAGAAAAACAAGTTCTTAGCATCGATTTTATTGAATATTACTTGCAGAATATCCCCAAAATTTTAGGCATTTTATTGACAGAAATTTCTGCATCCTATGACAGCAATAATATCTGAATTTGCTATAATCGTAATTATACATAAGATTAGCCGGACTTAGTTATGGTTCAAACAATTCAAGCTAAAAATGTCACATTAGAAGAATTAAAAACACTTTTCGACCTGCAACTTGTCACAGACGACCAATTCTTCAGAGAATGGCAAGACGAGTTGCCAGAAATCACCGACTTTCAGAAACGCCAGCTAGATCAGATTAAAGCGGGTTACTTCAACTTGTTGGAGTATCCGCCGATGCTGGAAAAAACCATCAGTTTGTCGATCGTCTCTCCGCTGCTGTTCACCGGAGAATTTTACCTGCATCCATTTTATATTAAGCCGGAAAAATCAGTTGAAATTTCCGAAGAAGATGAAGGCGTTATCATCAAAGGCAGCATCGACACTTTAGTTTTAAAAGAGCACTTGTGGCTGATGGTAATAGAATCGAAACGAGTTTCGTTTTCGATCGAAGCGGGACTGGCGCAAATCTTAGCTTATATGCTAGCAAATCCCAATCCCGACAAACCTAGTTACGGCATGATTGCTACAGGTGGCAGTTTCATTTTTGTTAAATTAGTGAAAGGAGAATCACCTCGATATAGCACATCTAAGGGGTATCTCACCCGGAACCCCGGTAACGAACTTTATGATGTACTCCGAATCCTCAAACGCTTGAGTCAAATAGCAGCTAGCAATGAGTCATGAGTCATTAGTCATTAGTGAGTTTGGGCGATCGCCCCGATCGCCCTTTTCCTTCTTCCGACTTCCATCGGACTTCCATCCGTTATATCAATTCCGGCTGCACCGGAATGATATAGAGGACACGGCAGTGCCGTGTCCCTACAATTGATCGCGGTAGGGAGACGGCACTGCCGTGTCCTCCGTTTATATCATTCCGATGCTAACGGAATTGATATTACATCCGAAGAAAGCGAATCCGTTGCCGAACTTCCTTCAGAATTACCAAGGCGAACCGATCATTGTAAAAGCAGCCCAATAATAAGGATGCGACAAATTTCGATCGCCCCTGGCGGCCAACTCCGACGGCAAAGGCAGAGCTTGATTGTTGCCCGATCGCACCAAATAACCGTCTTGCAACCGCACTTCTCCCCGCAGCATCGCCAACTGCGCTTGCCGCAAAGCCTCAGCCTTAATCGGCGCCGTGCGCAACTGCTGGTAAAACTCAGTCATCAGCCCCAAAGTACCGACATCGCTGACATACCACAAACTCGCCAAAGCCGATTTTACCCCCGCGTGCACCGCCAACCCCGCAAACCCCAACTCAGCTTGTTCGTCTCCCACCGCCGTAGTACACGCACTCAAAACCAACAACTCCACCTGCGGGTTAGATAACTTCAACTGATCCAACTGATTCAACCGCAACTTAGTATCCCAAAACTGAATGTAAGAATTTTCCGCGCCCCCTGGCTGAAAATCGCCGTGAGTAGCTAAATGAATAATTTTGTATTGCGATTGATTGCGCTTCTCCTTCAAATTTGCCAAAGTAAAAGCTTCATTGAGAAAAGACGAACCCGGCCAAATCTTGCCCACAATTGTCGATATTTCCAGCGGCACCGCAGGCAAAGGATTTTGATCGTATTTGGCAGGAAAATTCGACGCACCCATCGCCAAAACTTCAGAACCCTTAACACCGGCATAGCGAGTATCAGTTAAACTCAAACTCGGAATCAGCCCCAAACTGTACTTTTCTACCAAAAACTGCTTGCCGTCGTAAAGAGCAGCCAAAGGCAAAGTTCGCAAACCGGCATCCATCGAAAACACCAAGGTGTCAATCTTGTTAGCATCCAATTCCGGTTGCAGCGGTGCAATTAACCACTCGTAAAGTTGTTTTGCTGGTTCCTGGTAATCAGAACCAGTCAATCTCCTGGGAGTTCTCACAGCATTAGTGAATTCTTTAGCAACTTGCAGCACTGTCTCGCGGCTAGCAGGCACGCTTTTAAAAACACTTTTGCCGTCTGGCAATAACAACACAAGTTCTAAATGTTTCTCTTTCGCCCACACGTAAACGATCGCGGGTTTAACTCCCGTCAAGCGATTGACGCTGCTGAGAGTATCTCGAATACTTTGCTGGGTGACTGACTTTTCAGTGAGATTGCCGCCAAAGTAACGTTCAAATTCCCGGCCCTGAACTCTATCCCTTTGCTGCACTGCGTCGATCGGATTTATTTGCCCGATCGAACTCGATCGAGAAATCTCAGGAACCCTCGCATTCCCGATACTTTCTGCTGTTACCGCACTCGCCGGCTTCTGTGCCGTTGCAGCAGCGCTGCCGTTTTCTGTCCCCACAGGCGCACCCTGATTGTCTTTGAACACCGACTGCGACAGCAGTACCGAGCCGGCCACAGTCTCGTTCGACCCCGCCTCAACAGACGCAGCAGCAGGTTCTGACGAGACATTTGCGGTACTGCCATGCGGCGCAGACGCGGAGGAGGCGAGACTGACCGGAGTCACAATTTGTTGAGAACTGCCTGTAGTTTTCAGTTCCACGCTGTTGGTAGTTGGTACCGCAGTCGGCACGCTCAGCAGTGGCCCGGTAGAAGTTGAGGAGGTGGCAGTGTTCGACTTTGAGTTTCCCGTCCCAACAGTCGCCGCCGTGCAGGTTCCCGACGAGCAAGTGCTTTGCAGCAGCGTCTGCGAACCCGATCGAACCAGCCCCTCTGTAGAAATGCTGACGCTGGCGCTAGAGGCAGCCGTTCCTGTTCCCGCAGCCCGAAACGCTCCCCCAGCCTCGATTGCCACATCGCCGCCCGTATTGCCGCGAGCTTTGATCGAAACAACTTCAACATCTTTCTGCCCGGTAATCTTGCTCGAACCGGCAGTTCCCGATTGCGAACTCGAGTTGATCACCCCTGTAACGATCGGGCCTGGCGCCGCAATCGAGATATCTCCCCCGCTTTTGGAACCGAAAGCATCGATGTTGCCCGCTTCTACCGAACCGGCGCTGCGGATGTTGATATCGCCCGCCGCCCCGGAAGCCGATCGAGATGAAACCGTACCAGCAGTCACGTTGCCTTGACTGCTAATGATGTTAATCCCCGCATTCGAGGTAACGTCTCCGACGGCTACAGTACCGCCCATCAGAGCGATTGTGGCGTTATCAGTTCCGACGATCGCACCCGTTGCCACGATCGCGCCGAGGCCATTGGGCGATCGAATCGTCGTCGAGTCTTGAAATGTCACCGCCGGGACTGGCGTTGAATTGGGCGTTGAATTGGGCGCTGTTGTTGCCCCAGCAATAGTTATCAGCCCGCTGCCGTCAGCGCGCCCGATCGCGATCGAACCAAAGCCGTTCCGCAGCGAGTTCAATTCCGCAGCAGTCAAATCCAAAGCCTCTGTCTCAGCAGCACCGGCAACAGTAATATTGCGAGCCGCATCTGTCGGTTGCAGCACCAGATTGCCGTTGCTGGCGATCGAATTATTGCCGCCCGTCAAGTCAATTTCGTTACCCGTCAGGGTAATATTTCCCCCCGTTTGCGAGCCGCCAGCTTGGATCGAGCCGGCAATAACCCCGCCGCGGCCAGTCAGCGTCACGTTGCCCGCGCGATCGCCCCTCGTGTCGATCGCCCCTGCACTCACCGTACCCTCTGCGGTAACGCTAACATCTCCCGCCTCCGAGCGTGCCACTTTGGAAGAATTGACAGAAGTGTTGATGCTGAGGGCAGTTCCAGTACGTAGCTGACCTGTTGTGACATTGCCCGCTGTACTGGCGATGCGAATTTCTTGATTGTTGGTAGTGATATTTCCGGTGCGGATATTGCCGTCACCTTTGAGAGTAATTGAGGCATTGTCGGCAAGAGTCAGGGAACTTGTGGTAGTGATTGTTCCCAAACCCGCCGGCGATTGAATAATTAGCGGGTCATAAAAGGTAAAATCGTTGGCAATCAGAATCGAACCGGTACCGTTGCTGCGGCCGATCGTAATTCCAGCAAACCCATTTTGCAAACTTCCGAGGTCGTTTGCCGTGAGATTCAAATAAATATTAGTGCCAACATCTCCAGAACCGCCTATCGCAATATTTTGACCGGGGTTCCAAGGTTGCAGTACCAAAAAGCCAGTGCCGCTGACTGAATTTTTGTTGCCTTTGAAATTAATTTCATTACCAGTCAAAGTAATGTTTCCCGAACCAAGGGCGACGAAGCTCACTCCCAGAACATTCTGAGCTGTCAAAGTTACATTTCCCGTCGCTTCCGGGCCGCTGGCATCAAGTTTTTGGGCCGTTACGTTCAGGCCTTCAAGCAAAATATTTCCGCTGCTGCCGGTGCTAGGATTCGATGAAGAAATATTGTTGGCAACGGTCGAACCCTGACTCGTTAAAATGACATTTCCGCCGTTGCTTGACAAATTGCCCGCAGTAATTTGATTTCCCGAAATGGCGATCGCACCGCCAGCCGTGCTAATTGTATCTCCAGAATTCATTGAAAAAACACCCGCGCCGCTGCGATCGGCATCTGCTCTCAATGTTACCGCTCCAGTAGTTGCTTGAAAGCTCAACTGATTGTCCGCCAAATCAGCAATTGTAATATCGTTGAGCGCTTCCAGAACCACATTTGACGTAGCCGACATACTTTCCAAAGCTCTAGCCGAAATAGTCAGCGAAGGCTCAGAATTGTTTGGCTGTCCTGGTGGCGTTCCTGTTGCCAAAATATTATTGTTAGCAATAATTGCCGCCTCGCCGGCACCTTCTGGGGAATCTGTAATTAAAATGTTCTCTGGATCTAGCAGCAAAGTCCCCAAACCGTTTGTCCCGGAGGTATCGACAGTACCGTTAAAAATCAATCTTTGCTTGCCCGAAATTTCCACAAACCCGCCCACACCTGCGGTTCCCGTTGCAGAAACGCCATTTGCGCTGATGCTGCCCAAAAAAGCTGTTGTGTTGTCAGCCCAGACAAAAACTCTGCCGCCGTTACCTGCGTTAGTTGCGTTGGCGGCGATCGAGCTTTTGCCATCCACGTAAGTCATTGTTGCATTCGGCACACTTCCCTCGCCTCGGTAATCTCCCCCGATCCGCACCGTTCCGCCGCCGTCGGGCCCCGAAGCCTCAATCTTCGCTCCAAACAGCCCTACCTTGTCGCCCAACACGTTGACGCTTCCTCCCGCGCCCCCCCTGGCAGACACGTCCGCATCACCCGATACCAGCGCAGTTCCAGCACCTACCGGCACTGTGATACCGCCCGTCAGCACGACTTCACCGCGATCGTTCGCAGTTATACCCGTAGCGTTAGCAACGCCTGGCCCCGAGAGCAGCCGAGGCAAACTCTGGGGAGAGAAGGGAACAGCTTCCGAGCCCGACACTCCCGCAGCCGGAGAAACTTCTAAATTCAGCAAAAGTCCGTTTTGACTCAACCGCACCAGATTTTCGCCTGGGACAGCGGCCACAGTAATCTGACCGCCAGGGGCTGAAAGTTGCCCCGTACTGATAACCGTGCCGCCCATCAAAGTCAAATTTTGCCCAGTTCCGACAGCCAAGTTACCGGCATTGACAATACTCCCGGACTGTGCGCCAAAAGCAAAAGCATTCGGCCCTCCGACTAAAGCCGCGTAGTCGTTCGCCCCAGTACCGTTAAACCAGCCGCTGTCAAAACCGATACCGGTAGCGGTGGTAGCAAAAAAAGACCCGGACACGTCGAGTCGGGCATTCGTTCCGAAAATAATCCCTGCGGGGTTCATGAGGAACAAGTTAGAATTGCCGCCGCTAACTTGAATTAGACCGTTAATTAAGGAAGCGTCGCCGCCGACAACGCGGCCGAGGATATTTTTAATGCTTGGGTTGGAGATGAAATTGGCAGTTTCGCCAGAATTCAGATTGAACCGAGTAAAACTGTGGAACAGATTTGCTCCGTCTCCCGAGGGAGTGCCGCCTTTAATGTCGTAGCGAGAGGGCGGCCCCGTGCGGGGCCCTGGGTTGACGGCGGTTCCGGTGCCGTCTGGGGCTGGAACAATAGATTGTGCCGCAGCAATTTGAGATTGGGGATAAATTGACAATATCACCCATCCGCTGCTGTTTTCTTTGAGGAAAACCAGGTTGGGGGAAAAATCTAATATCCAAAATCCGGCAATGGGAATTGCTGCCAGAATCGATCGCACAGCACGTTGAGCATTCATAAGTTTGCCTCGATCTAGACCTTGATTCGAGTTTAAAATTGAGATTTTAGGTAAAAAAGAGTCGATCGCACCCCAATGCTGACACTTCCTAACGCTAGTTCTCGCTCGCAAATTTCAAATTTTAAGTCTAATTTTGATTGTGTCACCAACATAGCAAAGACTGACAGCAAGTGTCGAAACACAGTTCCGTTTAAACAAAGAAAATTATGAGCGATCGAATTGTGCGTCTGATCGGTTTAACTGGGGGCATCGCCACCGGTAAAACCGCTATATCTAATTATCTGGCAGATGCCTGTGGATTTCCGATTTTAGATGCCGATATTTACGCCCGCGAAGCGGTGCACCCCGGTTCGCCAATACTCGACTCTATTGTAGAACGATACGGAGCCCTTATTTTGCTCCCCGACGGCACTTTAAATCGGTTCGAGTTGGGAAATATTATTTTTTGTAACGCAGCCGAACGGCAGTGGTTGGAACAACAGATTCACCCTTATGTGCGCCGCCGCTTAGTTGAGGCAACTCAAAGCTGGATTGCTGCATCGAGTTTGGACACGCAAAACACATTGACTGTGGTTTTGGTAGTGCCGCTGCTGTTTGAAGCTAACATGACTGACTTGTGTACAGAAATTTGGGTGGTGTACTGTTCGCCCCAAGTGCAGTTAGAACGGCTGATGCAGCGAGACGGCTTGAGTTGCGATCGAGCTCAGGCCCGTATTAACACTCAGTTGCCGCTAGCTCAAAAGTGTCAAAAAGCTGATTTTGTTTTGGATAACTCGTCAACCCTCGACTCGCTGTTTGTGCAGGTAAATGCGATTGTCGAGTCTTAAATAATTCAATGGGACTGTTGGGTTGAGCGAAAACGAAACCCAACCTAAGAGATATTCGCCAATCATAATTTGTTGCAATAGGAACAAATTATGAAGTTAATCTGAAGACTTAAAAAAAATTTACAAATTACGATAATCGTCCCACTTTTTTGAATATTTTTCAGGATTAAAGATGTTTAATCTTACCTGCTACCTGCTGGCGGGTGACTTGAACCTACAAGTTACTGGTTACTCAAATGGGGGGTAAAACCCCTCAGTTAGGAAATATTCCAAAATTGCCGATCGCATCAATTACCGATCGGTCATTTTGCAAAAATCTCAATTTTTTACCCTGATAGCAGGCTACAGGGTGCGTATCAAGAAGTGGAAACTACAAACACCGAACTTTATGATGCGCGTTTACTCTTCTATCCTGATGTCAAGCCTGTTACTGAGCGGCACCGCAGTTAAGGCTCAAAGCTTTGAAACTCGATCGACCTTTTTTGCTCAAGACAACTCTGCTCCAGACATTTTAACCGCTCTAGCCGACACTCAGACCTTTTACGATAACGATAAAGATACGCCGCCAGAACGAGGAAGCGGGAGATAAAGGCGAAAAAACCGATAATTGTCTCTTGGAAATTAGGTAATTACGGGAAAAATCGAAAATTGGGAGAAGAAGAGAAAACTTGAAGATTTCGATTCATTAATTCAGGACTTAGGTACTGCGTACCAAAAAACCTATTTTTTAGCGGTATTTGACGACTCAAAACATAATTTTTGGCTGTTCCGGTTTTTTTGCCAAGTATCCTCAAAATATCATATCAATTCCGGCTGCACCGGAATGATATAGAGGACACGGCAGTGCCGTGTCCCTACAATTGATCGCGGTAGGGAAACGGCACTGCCGTGTCCTCCGTTTATATCATTCCGATGCTAACGGATTTGATATCAGATGCCACAAACAGGCGCGAAATGTTGCACTCAAAAAATAAAGGTAAAGCGCGAGTAGGAATCTTGCGCTTTACCTTTATTTTTTAAACTTTTGAAACTTTAATCTTCTTCCGCAGCTTCGCCACCAACAACGACATCGCGAATCCGCAAACTCGGGCCGCCGCAGCCTACCGGCAAACCGCTTTGTCCTGCCTTGCCGCAGCCGCCGGATTCATCCCAGTAGAAATCGTCGCCGATCGCCTCAATATCGGCTAAAGTGCGGAAAACATTACCCGAAAGAGTAACATCCCGCACCGGATTTTCCAGTTTTCCGTCGCGGATCATCCAAGCTTCCCCAGCACCGAAAGTAAACATTTCGCCGTTAGTCATGCCGCCTTGCCAATTGCGCGCATAAACTCCTTCTTTGATACCAGAAAATAAGTCAGCAACCGGTGTGTCACCCCGTTCGATCCAAGTATTCGTCATGCGGACGATCGGCGGATAGTGATAATTCAAACAGCGAGCGTTACCGGTAGGCGTTTCTCCCAACTTGCCCGCCGTTTCCCGGGAGTGCAGCCGCCCGACTAAAGCGCCGTCTTTAATTAACTGAGTAGTAGTCGCGGGAGTGCCTTCATCGTCGTAGAAATAGCTGCCACGGTGTCCCTCTGGCGCTGCACCGTCGAAAATTTGCAAGTTTTTGGGGCCGAACTGGCGGCCGAGAGTCATTACCTCCATGATGTCGGGATTTTCGTAGGCCATGTCGGCTTCGGAAAGGTGTCCGAAGGCTTCGTGGACGAACAATCCGGTCAGAATCGGGTCGATGACGACGGTGTAGGTGTTGCCTTGGACGGGGGGTAAGGCTAGGGAATCTACGGCGCGCTGGGCGGCGCTGCGAACTTGAACATCGAGATCGGTTAAGTCTTCGTAGGCTTTGCGGGAACCGGTGGTTTCGCGACCGGTTTGTACGGTTTCCCCGCTGCGGGCGGTGGCGGCAAAGCGCATTTCCATGTCTGCCCAACCTTGTTCGAGCATGGTGCCTTCGGAGGTGGCGAGGATGATGCGCTGGGTGCTGTCGCCGTAGCGCACGGAGATGGTGGCGATGCGCGGGTCAATGCTGCGCAGGATGGCTGCGTAGCGATCGCACAATTGCTTTTTCTCAATTAAGGGAACCAGACGGGGGTCTGTTCCTGTCAGCGGCAGCAAGCAAATGTCCTGTACGGGAGCAACTGGTGCCAGAATCGTTTCTTCTTCGCCGATCAGTTTGGCCGCGGCGATGGCTTCTTCGATTCTTTCGGCGAGGGTGGAAAGTCGGTTAAAACTGGCAAAGCCCCAGCCGCCTTTGTGACAAGCTCGGACTTGGCCGCCAATTGAGACTCCTTCGCTGAGGGTTTCAATTTTTTCGCCCCGCAGCAGGATGTCGGTGCCTTCGGCTTCTTCGAGCCGAATTGCCAGATAATCTACTTGGTTGCGGTAGCGTGCCATTAAGTCTGACAGCAGATTTTTCGAGTCGGCGATCGAGGTGGGCATAAGGAAAGCACGGTGTTTAACTGACTTCATTTTGCACTTTTGTCAGGGCGATCGGGCTGGTTCGTCCAAAATATCGCCCCAAGCGCGGAGATTGCGACTTATTGGTACGGTTCTGCCAATGTCGTTGGTTGACAAATATGGATATCCTGTGAGTTAGGAGCAAGACGCAAGAAATTATGCAAGATTTTTTGATCCTGCTGGTGCTTGAATTCTAACTCCTGAACTTTCCTATAAATAAATACTTCATCCTTCATGCCTCCGAAGGTGGGTTTATAACTGTGAATACTTACTTTCTACCAACAATAAGCGAAATTTTAGCCTCCGAAGGCTCAGAAAATGACCTCAGTCCCAGGGACGCGAGGTTAGCAGCAGAAAAGAACCGCCCTAGGTGTCCTGCCAGCCGCGGGGCTTCCCGGCTGAAAGCCCAACAGGAATGGTACGGGGCGATCTCCGCTTTGAATCAAATGCTCGATCGGCAAAAACGAGGACAAACAACAGATTGTTTAGCAGCCAATTGTCGATCGACAATTCCCAATTCTTGTGAGGGATTGGTTTTGTCCGGCCCGTCTTCGGTTTTGACTGACCCCGCTTTAGCTTCTGGCTTTGCCAATTGGATTTTTACCAGTATTCCAGACAACGATGCAGCTTTGTGGTCTTTTCGGGCTCGACAAAGTTTAGCTTTGCTCCCAGCAGCGGCAGATGAGGAAATATCAGTGCCTGCGGCAGCGCCTGCGCTGGCTTTGGCAAGTGGCGATCCCTTGGCGAACGAGCAGTTTTGTTTGGTTTTAACTGCTAGTTTTAGCCTGGTGATGGTTTTGGGTGAAAATTCTGCGGGAATTCCAGCTTTTCTCTTTTCTTTCGACCCGCAAGTAGTCGCCAAAGCTTGGGAAGTTTTGCGGCGCAGGGTGACTGAAAGCGACAGTTTGCTTGCCAATTCTGACGGCTGCCTCAATTTGCCAGTTAGCCAATTAACTAATAATTCTACTAAATTAGACGCGCTGTTCGAGCAGTTTTCGCCTGTTGCTCCACATTATCAAACAGTGATGCAGTTCAGCCAGTTGCTGTTGAACAATTTGCCTGTTGGGAAAGAGGAAGCAGGCAGGGTAAAGGATGAAAGAGCCGATCGCGGTTTTAACCAGAGGCATCAAAAGTTATCGGCTACAGATATCAACTGCAAATCTCCAATTCCTCTCGCTACTAAAGAGGTGGAATTGCTACAGGCGATCGCCCACGAAGTCCGCACTCCTTTGGCAACTATTCGCACGCTGACTCGATTGTTGCTGAAACGTCCTAAACTTGAGCCTGTGGTGGTCAAGCGTTTGGAGATGATCGACGCTGAGTGTACCGCTCAGATCGATCGCTTCGGTTTAATTTTCCGCGCCGTGGAATTGGAAATGTCGCAAGCTAAAAATTCGGGCGTGCAGCTAACAGCAATGTCCCTCGGTGAAGTGCTACTTCATAGCATTCCGCGCTGGCAAAATGCGGCTCGTCAGCGCAACCATACTTTGGAAGTTATTGTGCCGAAAAAGTTGCCTGCGGTAGTCAGCGATCCGACGATGTTGGATCAGGTTTTAACTAATTTGATTGAGAATTTTACTCGAACTTTGCCCTCTGGGAGTCGCATTCAGGTGGAGGTGACTTTGGCCGGCGATCAGTTAAAGTTGCAGTTGGAATCGGAACACCTACCTGAAGGTAATGGCGCATCGACTTTTGCAGCTAAGGCGAATGCTCCTTTGCGCTCGATCGGGCCTTTGTTGATGGTGCAGCCGGAGACGGGAAGTTTGAGTTTAAATTTGAGCGTGACTAAGAATTTATTTCGGGCTGCTGGCGGGAAGTTGGTAATTCGCCAACGGCCTGAAAAGGGTGAGGTGATGACGGTATTTTTGCCGCTGCAATAGTCAGTTGTCAGTTGTTGGTTGTCAGTTGTCAGTTGTTGGTTGTTGGTTGTCGGTTGTCCTATCAATTCCGGTTGCATCGGAATGATTTAACCGCTCTTGACGCAGAGAACGCAGAGGAAGAGAAGAGAAGAGAGAGATCGATAATATCGGTCAACAACGGACAACTAACAACGGACAACTAATCTTTAATCAATTAAAATCTCAATGACAAACTCCGTTCCTTCTCCCGGTGCAGAAATACAACTCAGTTTTCCGCCGTGTTTTTCTTCTACAATTTGACGCGCGATCGCCAGTCCCAACCCAGTTCCTTTGCCCACGTCTTTAGTGGTAAATAGATGGTCAAAAATACGATTTTTCACCTCTTCCGGCATTCCGTTTCCGTTATCGGCGATGGCAATTTTTACCTGTTCACCTTCCACTTTCGTCCGAATAGTAATTTGATTGGGATGGGCTTCAATCTCGGCAAAATTCTTTCCTTGATTGGATTCTTCTAAGGCATCGATCGCATTCGCCAGCAGATTCATAAATACCTGGTTTAATTGTCCCAAATAACATTTTACTTTGGGAATCTTGCCGTACTTTTTAATGATTTGAATTTCAGGATGCTTTTCGTTCGCTTTCAGGCGATGGCGTAAAATCATCAAAGTGCTATCGAGTCCTTCGTGGATATTGGCCTCAACTTTATGGACCGTATCGGCCCGGGAGAAAGTGCGGAGGGAGGTGCTGATGTTTTTGATGCGATCGCACCCTATTTTCATGGAGGTCAACATCTTGGGTAAATCTTCTACTAGATAATCTAAATCTATTTCCTCTGCTTTCTCAATCAATTCTGCTCCCGATTGAGGAAACTTTTCTTGATAGAGATGCAAATAATCAATTAAATCTTGGACTCCAGCATTAGCTTCATTAAGGTTCCCGGCAATAAAACCAACGGGGTTATTGATTTCATGGGCAACCCCTGCCACTAGATTACCTAATGCTGACATCTTTTCACTTTGGATCATTTGGATCTGAGCTTGCTGAAGTTCATTCAAAGTCTGCTGCAATTGGTGATAGAGGCGGGCATTCTCCAGGGCGATCGCCGCTTGACTAGAGAGAAAATTCAGCACTAGGAGGCGATCGGGACTAAACACCCCACTGGTTATCCGATTTTCTAGATACAAAATGCCGACCAAATTCCCCTGATTTAGAATTGGCAAACCCAGCAAACTCTCCGGTGGGTGGTACTCTAAATAATCGTCAATCACAGGCAGATCAGTTTTGGCGCGATCGATGACAACTGCTGCTAGGGTGTTTTTAACATACTGGATTAATTTAACGGGAACGGTGGGATTGTTCTCTAGGGGTTCCGTGTCCAGGCTAATGTGTCCCCACGTAGCGATCGCCCGCACTTCCCATTGTCGATCTTGGCAGAGCATCAGTGCACAGCGATCGGCTCCAGAGTTTTGTAGCATGGTTTGGGTCACAATTTGCAGCAACTCATCCAGGTCGATCGTGCTGGAAATGACTTGGGAGATTTGCAGCAAAGTCGAAAAATCTAGAGCATGGTTGATGGAGGTGTTGGAGGTACTGTGGTGGGTGCTCGAATTAATGGAGTAAGTAGGATTGGTGAGGGTGGATAGGGTTTCTAAAATAGAGAGCGGTTGGGCGGACTGTTGTAAGATAGGGCGCAGCACATCGGGATAACGTTTTTCTAGGTCATCGGTTTTCGCTTTGGCTCCCCAGCGGGCGTAACAATAGTAGGCTTCCTGCATATAGCCTGCGGCGACTTTTTCTTTGCTCCAGTCGAGGTAGAATTTGGCGGCGAGTTCGTTGGCTAAGGCTTCTTCGTTGAGGAATTGGTTTTCTTTAGCGAGTTGAATGGCGCGATCGTAATAGTCGATCGCTTCTAGTTTTTGCCCCAGTACCCGATAACGTTCTGCTTCTACCAACAGAAACTTATGTTGGTAATTCATGGGGGCATAGTGCCCCCATTTCTTCAGCTTTTCCTGATTCGCGTTAATGCACTTGAGAATTTGCTGGCGTTGTGGAGAGGTTGCAGTCGCGTAAATTGCCAGTTGTGCCAGAGAATCGTAAAAGAAGTGCAGCACCGTTGGGAGCGACGAAACACAGTTTTCAAAGTAGGGTTTAGCAGCGTTTGACTTCTCAATTGCTGCGTCATACTGGCCGAACAAATAATTAAGATGCTGCTGACAAACGTAACTAAAAAATAACCCTGTACGATCGTTCGCAGCCACCTGTGCGGGAATATCTTCAGCCACCCGATAGCTTTCGCCGGACAAGCAACTCGGATCGATAGAATCACCCATAAGATTTAAGGTCGCTTGATGGTATATCTGGATGTAAAGAGAGCCGTTTTTTTGGTTGAAAGGAGCGATCGCCGTTATGAAAGAACGAATTGCTGCTTCTGCTTCCGTTAAGTTCTCCCCTGTCCAGTAGCGATTGTAAGAATGAACCAAAGCTGCCCAAGCAGCATATTCTACATCTCCCGTTTCTAAACCGCTCTGGTAAGCTGTTAACAGCGCTGGCATTGTATCTGCGATGCGATCGCGCCAATGGCTGATAAACGTATAAGTCATAAATAGCACTTTCGCTTTCAAATCCGTCGCGTTAAAACGCTCTAGTAATTGCAGAGAAAGTTGTCCAAACTGATAGCCTCCTTCGATATCCACGAGTATGCCGCAGAGGATCAGTCCGTACCAAGCATAGCCAAAAGCTGATAGGGCGGTATTGCCGTGCAGTACAGACAAATTAACCCGCTCAAATACCAGCAGCGGCATCAACTTCGGAGCACAAAGATAGGCAGCAGAAGCAGCACTAGAAAGAATTCGCATCGCTGCCAATTTGTTAGCATCTGTCATGTTTGGCAGATTCACAAGCTGTTCCGGTTTCTTGTTACCGAGAATCAACTTAGTTTTGGCTAAACCCAGCAATACTTGAGGCTGAGTCGGGTTTTTAGGAAGCCGAATCCCAAGCTGCCCGAGCACATCAATTGCTGTGTAAACGCCATCCTGGGGCTGGCCTTGGGCAAGGTAAGCGAGGATTTGAATCTCGTAAGCGCTAACTTTGTCAATCAGTTGGTTTGCTTGTTGCAAAATCGCAGTAATTAGCTGTTCCATCTGTTCAAATTCGCTGCACAAATACGCTGCTTCGGCTGCCAAATTGTGCAGCGCCAGCGTCAGAGTATATTGTTCTTGCCAGCTATCGGCTGGTAAGCTGCTAATACCTGTATTGACAAATATCAATGCCGCGTCAAAGGCTGCGGCAGCTTTTGCGGTTTTCCCAGCCTGCAAGTTGAGCGAGGCTAATTCATAACGTGCTGTTCGTTCGCAAATCAGCCCGCGGGCAAAGTTGAAATGACCGACAATATCAAAAATCCTTTCCTGACGTTGAGTTTCACTACTTTTTTGCAGCAACAGTTGCCCTATTTTCAGGTGAGTGGCTTGTTTTCGATCTTCTGGAATTAGGGAATAAGCCGCTTGTTGAATGCGATCGTGTAGAAATTTGTAGTTAGGTAATTGATCGGCGGTAGTTGGCAATATATCTGTTTTTTGACGAGGTTCTTTTCCTTGATAAAACTTGTAAATTTCACTGGTTGGTAAGATGAATCCTTCTTGCAATGATTTCCACAAATCCGCCGCAGTTTCTTCTGGCGACTTCTCGCTCACTACCGCCAATGTATTCAAATCAAACTGCGATCCAATGCACGCAGCCAACTTCAGCACATCCTGAGTTTCTGGCGGCAACTTCTGCAATTGCAGCGCCATAAACTCCACCACATCCGAAGTGATAGTTAGGGCTTTGACTTTGGCAATATCGCACTGCCACCCCCCTGTTACCCCCCTCTGTCCCCCGTTGGTAAGGGGGGATGAAAGGGGGGTGGAGTTAAATGCAATCAGCCCATCTTCCTGTAGCGATTTGAGAAATTGCGTGGCAAAAAAGGGATTTCCCTTGGTTTTTTGATAAACTAACTCGGTTAATGGCTGAGCCAAAGGGCGATCGCACGAGAGCGTATCTGCGATCAAATCGTTAATATCGGCTTGACTCAGCGGCTGCAAGGTAATAGTATTCACCACTGTTCCTGCTTTTTCCATTTCTGCTACCGCCAACATAAATGGATGAACGGGGGATACTTCGTTATCCCGATATGCCCCAATTACCAGCAAATTCTGACTATCTTTTTCGCTCATCAACACTTGCAAAAGCTTCAGGGATGCTGAATCTGACCACTGCAAATCATCCAAAAATATCACTAAGGGATGTTCTTTTGTAGCAAACACAGAGATGAATTTTTGAAACACTAAATTGAAGCGGTTTTCGGCGGCACTTCCCAAAAGTTCAGAGACAGGCTGTTGTTTGCCAATAATTCGTTCCAGTTCGGGAATTACTTCTACAATAACTTGACCGTTGTCGGCAACAGCATTCTGAATTTTTATTTGCCATTGCTGTAGCTGAACGTCGCTTTCTGAGAGTAATTGCTCCATCAATTCTCGGAAGGCTTGCACAAAAGCACTAAAGGGAATGTTGCGTTGAAATTGGTCGTATTTGCCTTTGATGAAATAACCGCGTTGGCGAACTATGGGTTTGTGAACTTCGTTGACTACAACGGTTTTACCAATGCCGGAAAATCCGGCAACTAGCATCATTTCCCTGCGGGATAAATTCGATTTCTCCCAACCGCCCTTAGTAAGGAGTGAGTCTTCTTTCCCCTCGTTTCTCTCGTTTCCAGGCTCTTCTGGAAAACGAAATTTAGAGGGGTTTGCTACTCGATCGAATGCTGCTAATAATTGGGCAACTTCGGTTTCTCTGCCGTAGAGTTTCTCTGGTATGATGAACCGATCGCACACATCGCGCCGCCCAATGGCAAAACTCTCAATTTTACCTGTCTCATTGAGTTGCTGCAAACAAGTTTCTAAATCGGCTTTTGTCCCTAATGCACTCTGATACCGATTTTCAGCATTTTTAGCCATCAATTTGCTGACAATCTCCGAGATCGCAAGGGGAATTTCGAGATTAATTTCACGTACAGAGGGCGGTTGCTTGGCAATATGACAGTGGATCAATTCCATCGGATCGTTGGATTGAAATGGCAATTTTCCTGTCAGCAATTCATAAAAAGTTACACCTAATGAATAAAAGTCTGTGCGGTAGTCAAGCCCGCGATTCATTCTTCCTGTTTGTTCGGGAGATAAATAGCTGAGTGTTCCTTCGAGCACGTTGGGACTCATCAGGGTTTGAGTTTCCCTTGGCAGCAAAGATGCAATACTAAAATCAATGAGTTTGACTTGTTTAGTCTCTGGATTAATTAGAATATTGGCGGGTTTAATATCTTTGTGAATAATGCGCTGGCGGCTAAGTATATCTAATGTATTGCAGAGGTCGATCGCTATTTGGAAAAATTCAACGAGAGAAGGAACTGTTTTCCCTTTCCCCGTCCATTCCTTCAGGGAAATTCCCCCAAAGTCTTCCACGATCAACGCATAGCCATTCTGGTACGCTTCCAGGCTGTAGGTTTGAATAATTCCGGGCAAATTCAGGTTTTTGGCGATCGTGTATTGATTGCGAAAATGCAAGAGTTCGCTGAAGGTGGGATACTCGTTCCGCAAGACTTTGATGGCGACAGGTTTTTGGTCCGAGAGGCGAGTTCCGCGATAAACTAGGGTGCGAGTGCCTGAGTAAATTCGATCGAGAATTTGATAGCCAGTTAGTTCTATCATAGCAATAATTATTTGGTCCCAAAAATATTTTGTCTTACTATTATAATCTAGTGCAAATCAGATTTTACCCTGGTATCAATACTTAAAAATACAACAAATTTCACAGCCCGCGAACAGCTAACCGTTAACAGTTAACCGAAGTCAGTTAACCGTTAACAGTTAACCGAATTCAGTTAACCGAATTCATTCTGGCTTTCAAGGCATCTCGCGCTTGTTCTCGATCGTCAAAATGGACTTTTTCGGTACCCAAAATTTGATAATCTTCGTGTCCCTTTCCTGCAATCAGCACGCCATCTCCCGGTTTAGCGTCCATAATAGCAGTGCGAATTGCAGCGGCTCGATCGCACATCACGATCGGCTTTACTGCGGCGGGAATTCCTGCTAAAACATCCTCTAAAATGCGATCTGGATTTTCAGTGCGCGGATTGTCGGAAGTAACAACAGTTAAATCGGCTAATTCTGCAACGATTTTACCCATAATCGGGCGTTTCGTGCGATCGCGATCGCCGCCGCAGCCAAACACGCAAATCATCTGACCGGGAATAAACGGCCGCGACGCTTTCAGCAAGTTCTCCAAACTGTCGGGAGTGTGCGCGTAATCGACAATAACGCTAATATCTTGTTCCGGGCTAATTTGCACCCGTTCCATCCGTCCCGGAACTCCCGAAAACTGAGATAATTTCTCCACAATTGCGGACAAATCTAAACCCAATTCTAAAACAGCACCGACAGCAGCCAACATATTTGATAAATTGAACTGACCGACTAAAGGCAAAACAAAAGCAGTTTCGCCCTTGGGAGTGTGCAGAATTCCCTTAACTCCATTCGGCTGATACTGCAAATCTGAAGCATACAAATCTGCCGTTTTGTCGCTAGTGCTATAACTCCAAACTTTTTCAGATTTAACGGTTTCAACTATCCGCTTTCCGTAGGGGTCGTCAATATTAATTACAGCGCGATTTTTGAGATAATTTTGACTGAACAAAAGCGATTTAGCCTCAAAATAATCTTCCATATCGCGGTGATAATCGAGATGGTCTTGAGTCAAGTTGGTAAACACAGCAACTTCAAAACTACAGCCCAAAACTCGCTGCTGCGCAAGGGCGTGGGAACTGACTTCCATCACGCCGTGTTTGCATCCGGCTGATACAGCTTCTGCTAATTGTTTTTGCAGGTCTACTGCAAAAGGTGTAGTGTAAAGTGCAGTTTGTTGGAAGCCCGGCCAGCGAGTGTAAAGCGTGCCAAAAATCGCCGTCGGCAACTGCATTTCATTGAGCAAAAATTCGATTAAATGAGTTGTTGTAGTTTTGCCGTTAGTCCCGGTAACGCCGACAAGTTTTAATTTGCTAGCTGGATTGCCGTAAAATGCGGTTGCTATTTGACCGCAAACTTGAGCCATATCGGCTGCTGCGATGACGCAGGGAATCTCTTCTAGCCCCTTGCTAAGGGGGGAAGGAACCTCTTCTAGCCCCCCCTTGCTAAGGGGGGGTTGGGGGGGTGTCTTCTCGGCTGCTTGGGTGGAAATTATGGCGGCAACTGCACCAGATTCGATCGCACTTTGCCAAAAATCTCCGCCATCTACCCGAGTTCCCGGCATTCCCAAAAATAAATCTCCCGCCTGACAAGCGTGGGAATTAGTGGATAAACCCTTGACTTCGGCATCGAGGGCAGGATGTTTGGCGTCAAAGGAAATGCTGGGAACTGCTGCTAATAATTCTCTCAATTTCATCTGAAAAACTCCTTACTTGGATGTCTTGAATATGACTTGCGCAACACATTTTTTGAGCCGCTATCTACAGGCTTTTGCTTTGGGCGGTGCAAACCCTACGGTTTTCTCTATGCGCGGTGTAAAATCTTTCGGCCTAGAGTAAGCTGCATACCGAGCACCCCGGGGCCAGGATTAAAACCTGAGTTTTTGCGTAAATCTCACATCTTGCACCATTCTCAATTACTTGTTTAGGAACAGGCTTTCCGGCCTGTTCCACAAGAAAACTCATTGTTTGTGGAACGGGCCGAAGAGCCCGTTCTTGACAATGGTGCAACATCTGAGTAAATCGTATTATTGTGATGGATCTATTTGCAAATATTTCTGTAACATTTGTTCTAATTGGGCGACACTACAGCGGGGAGAAGGACGGGGTAACAGTTGTTCAGGGGATAATGCAGCCTCGACAGCAGAATTCCTTGCCTGGGGCTGCACTTTAAACAAAACTGGAACTTCGTACTGATAAGCTTGAAACCAGTCATCGCGTTCGGTAATATCTCTGACTTCGAGTTGAAACTTGAGGCTTTCAATCTGTTCGAGTTTTTCTTGCAACCCTTCGCACAAGTGACATCCGGGTTTGCTGTACAAAATCAATCGCATCATAACAGTAAAATTAAACTCGATCTTAAATTCTTAAACGTCCGATCGCAAGTTGGCTAACCCAACGCGAGTAAGACGCAACTCACGGCTTTATTGGTCGCAATGCGCGATATAGGTTATATTAGCATTGGCGGCGAACCGATTACTGCAATTTGCCATCTAAATGCAACTACGAGCCGATCGCTCTCTTTCTTCTCTTCCTCTGTGCCCTCTGCGCCTCTGCGGTTAAAAAATAAATCTAGTTCACAAATGAAAGAGTTAAATTTATTCACACCACCTAATTGTAAATTTTAACTTGACTAATAAATCAAGCTTTAGTATAGTATATAAGTAGCCCTACAAAAAGGAGGCAGCATGGACTGCACCGAATACGCAGAAGCAAAGCGAAAAGCAGCTAAGAAAATTAGCGCCGACATTCGAGAACGCTGGAACAATCGCATCGTCACGCGAGGATTGCACTTGATGGGTGAAGCGGGGGCCGTGCAGTATTTGGCTGATTACGGGCGCGGCATCGGTACGGCAAAAGTTATTGGTTTTGCAATGTGTGCGGAGTCGGAAGGATACCCGGAAATGGCGATCGGCTTTTGGAAAAGAGCGTTTGAATTGGAAACCGGAGAAAAGCCGATCGCCCTGAATCCTCCAAACAACTCTAGCACCAATCTTGCTCCTGCTACAAAATCAACGATCGCTGCCAAAATAGAGACTGTCAACAATCCAACAGTTCCCGAATTGCCACCGCACTTGCAGCCGGGAAAAATTGTCACGATGCAGCCGGTTGATGCGCCGAGTGAACGTTCTTATTACATCGAAAATCCCGATTATTGGGGACAGCCAAAACGCGACGGCAATCGAGTGGTTGTCATTGCGACGCCAGAGCGAGTATACTACCAATCGCGATCGACTAACCTGCGGCAACAAGCATCAATTGAGATCGATCGCACATTAATCGACACAGCCGCTAAAATTGGCACCTTTGTTTTAGACGGCGAACTGTATTACAAAAGCTGTACCGGCAGCGAACACCGCACCGGCGCGCAAGCTGCTACAGTTAATATTGAAAGAGGCTTTCCCACAATCCAGCCCAGCGCAATTTATGCCATTTTTAAAAGTTTGTTTTTCAAAGGCAATGACTTAACTACCGTGGCAGAATCCGCACGAATTGCAGCGGGAGTTGAAGTTGGCGAAATGCTGGCGAATTTATCCCCAGCCTTTGAAATTGTACCGACATTTCGCACCGCAGCCGAAAAACTCGTGCTGGCAAATCAGCAAAAATCTGAAAATAGAGAAGGCGAAGTTTGGGTTTTGCATAACTGTCGGTATGTCGGCGGCAAAGATGTTAAGAAATTTTCGATGGTGAGGACTAAATACTGTCTGGAACACGATTTGTTTGTTGTCGGGTTGACGCCGACAAAAGTTGCGGGGCGGCCGTTTAGCGCGATTAAAGTTGCTCAAGAAATCGATGGCAAATTAGTACCGATAGGAACGGTGGGAACCGGGTTTAGCGGTGAGGAAATGCAGGAAATAGCCCGACGCTACGAGGCTAACCCTAAAAACGTCAAAATCAAAGTGCGATCGCAGGGTTTGACGGAAAGCGGCAAACTGTGGCACGCACGATTTCTGGAATTTTGTTAAATTTGTAGGGAAACGGCACTGCCGTTTCCAACCCTGGTATGCGATTATTAACCAATAGTGTCAAATAAAAATATCGGAGGAAACATCAATGTTTGTTAGCAAAAATAATTTCTACATCTCCCCAGAAGAGTACCTAGAAGGCGAACGAGTAAGCCCCATCAAACACGAATACAGACGCGGACACGTTTATGCAATGACGGGGGCAAAAAACCCTCATATTGTTATTTCTAGTAATCTAGTTCGCCTGTTGGGAAATCATCTTCTGAATACGCCATGCTTAGTTCTTACCTGTGATATCAAAGTTCGACTGGAAGAGGCAAATTGCTATTACTACCCTGACGTAGCGGTGACTTGCGACGAAAGAGATACAAGTTCAATGGAAGACTTCATTCTCTATCCATCTCTAATTATTGAGGTGCTATCTCCCTCAACTGCATCTTTTGACAGGGGCGATAAATTTGTAGATTACCAAACTTCTCCGAGTTTGCAAGAATACGTACTCATCACTCAATCTGAGATGAAAATTGAGTGTTTTCGGCTGAATGAGTCAGGAAATTGGGTTTCTCAGACTTACGGACAAGGAGATAGAGTAGAATTGGTTAGTGCGAATTTTAGTTGTGCAATTAGCGAAATCTATGAAAAAGTCCCCGGCATCATATTGTGATGTATGAAAAAAAACTTTCTTGGGTTCGCACTCAGGAATGCAAGTCCTTCTTCTGAGGAATTCAGTCCTCACTACGAACCGAAACGATAGCTAACAAATACAAAAAACAATGATTAAAATTCTTCACCTTTCAGACATTCACATGGGAAGCGGCTTTTCCCACGGGCGCGTCAACCCAGAAACTGGTTTAAATACGCGGCTGGAAGACTTCGCGGCGACGCTGAGCAAATGTATGGACAGAGCGATTTCTGAACCAGTAGATTTAGTCATATTCGGCGGCGATGCTTTCCCGGATTCTACGCCTCCACCGTTTGTAAAAGAGGCTTTTGCTCGCCAATTCAGCCGCTTGGTTGACGCGGAAATTCCGACGGTTTTGCTAATAGGAAATCACGACCAACATTCCCAGGGACAAGGCGGCGCGAGTTTGGGAATTTATCGGACTTTGGGTATACCTAAGTTTATTGTAGGCGATCGCCTGGAAACTCACCTGATTCAAACCCGCAGCGGCCCGGTACAGGTGGTAACATTGCCTTGGTTGACTCGATCGACTTTAATGACGCGTGCCGAGACTGAAAACCTTTCTGTGGGCGATGTTAACCAATTATTAACCGAAAAACTGACGATCGCAATGGAAGGCGAAATTCGCCGCCTAAACCCCGAAATACCAACCGTACTTTTAGCACATTTAATGGCAGATAAAGCAAGTTTGGGTGCAGAGCGTTTCTTAGCAGTTGGCAAAGGTTTTAACATTCCCGTTTCCATGCTAACTCGCCCTTGTTTTGATTACGTTGCTCTCGGCCACGTTCACAAACACCAAAATCTAAATTTATCCAACAATCCGCCCGTAATTTATCCCGGAAGTATCGAAAGAGTTGATTTTAGCGAAGAGAAAGAAGATAAAGGTTTTGTGTTAGTTAATTTGGAACGGGGGAAAGCTGAGTGGGAATTTTGCACTTTGCCCGTGCGAGTGTTTCAGACTATTAAAGTGAACGTTGCCGAATCAGAAAATCCGCAAGCTGAGCTGGTGAAAGCTATTAAGAAGAAGGAGCTCGCAGACGCGGTTGTGAGATTGATCTACCAATTGCGATCGGAACAATTAGACTTAATTGATAACGCAGAATTGCACGCACTTCTGGGCGAAGCGCACAGCTACACAATTCAACCGGAATTAGTCAGTCAGCTAGCAAGGCCGCGGTTGCCAGAATTGAATGCTAATAATAGTATAGAACCGTTAGACGCTTTGAAAACTTATCTGGCAAGTCGCGAAGATTTGAAAGATGTTGCTGAGAGTATGTTAGAGGCGGCGCAGGGTTTGTTGGGCGGCGCAGAGGAAGTTTTGGTAGAATTTTAGGTCAATTGTCGCGCATCTAATTACAGGAGGATTTTGCTTCCAAATATTGTATGGTGGGCATCCTGCCCGCCCTAAATATACAACTTAACCCCCAAAAACTTCCCCTACAACCAACCGAGTTCCGTTCGCAAAATCTACCCCAGACTGCACTTTTTTCCCCGCTAACTGCACTTCCCGCAATAATAACAAACCATCGCCAGTTTGGACGATCGCACCCAAGCCCTTCACAACCTTAACAACAGCCCCATTCTCCCCAGATAACCGATCCAAAACAGGCCATGCGCGTTCTAAAACCTTCAACTCAGACGGCATTTGCAGCCAATATTCCGGCCCCACGGGCACAGTAGCCATCACCTTCAAAGAATTACCGCGAAAACTGGTGGTACAATCCGGGAAAAAGCCCCTAACTTGATTGTGAAGCGCGATCGCACTTTTCGACCAATCCAACACAAAATCAGCACCCTTAATCATCGGCGCGTAAGTCGCCTCAGCATCATCTTGAGCAACCGCTTCAATTTTCCCATCCCTCAATTTCACCAAAGTTTCCACCAACAAATCTGCCCCAATTTCTGACAGCCTATCCCCCAAAGAATCAGCATTATCCAACAGCGAAATACCAGCAAAAGCCTTCAACAGCATCGCCCCAGTATCCATCCCCGCATCCATCAGCATCGTCGTAATTCCGGTTTCCTTTTCTCCCTCATAAATACACCGCTGAATCGGCGCCGCACCGCGATACTTCGGCAAAATTGAACCGTGAACGTTAACGCAAGCCAAACTAGGAATATCCAGAATTTCTTGAGAAAGAATTTGACCGTAAGCCACCACCACAAAAACATCAGCTTCCGCTTCCCGCAGTTTGGCAATTGTTTCGGCATCCTTCTTAATACGCTGCGGCTGCAAAACCGGGAGACTGTGATTTAAAGCCGCCATTTTGACAGGTGAAGGCATCAATTGATTGCCTCTTCCCCGGCGTTTATCTGGCTGAGTCACCACAGCCACCACCTCGAACTCTGGATGACTTAGCAAACTGGATAAAGTAGGAACAGCAAATTCGGGAGTGCCAAAAAAGACAATTTTCATAAATTTTTAGTGAGTTTTTAGAATAATAACAACAAAACTACGCCATTAATTCATCCACCGCCACGGTAAATCCTGGCAAAACAACCTGAGTTATCGCCACCTCACCAGGCTTAAATAAAACCACCTGACTTTGAGTAATTACTAACACCCAACTACTCTTAGGAAACAGCAGCCAAACTTCCAAACATCCCGATTCTAAATACTCCTGTGCCTTAGCAAAAACATCATCTGCAAAATCGCTAGGCGAAACAATCTCAGCTAGCAGCGGAAAACTCTGCGCCAAAACTGAAAACTCTCCAACTTGCGCCAACAGTTCAGGACTAATATAAGATACATCGGGTATTCGCCCTGTTTTCAGAGTTTGACAAGTGACTTCCACATAAACCTCGCCCCCTTGCCCGCTTGAGATCATGTAACTTCTCCAGTAATAATCTAGCTTTGATTGAATGCGGCGAGTCCTTGCAGTCATTCCCGGTTTCCCTACTACTTCTCCATTGACAAATTCTACAGGATGTTTGACTATAACTTTACCGTCCGCCCACTCCGTCCCGTCAGGAGGATTTTGCATCCATTCTTCCAAAGTTAAATCTAACTGTTCTACACTAGGAATTATCATCTGATTTACCTGGTTTACTGCTAATCTCAATCTTATCATATCTCCCGGAACATGGAAAACCCGTCGAATCTCCTGCTTAAACTCAGCCGCAGCTTATTTGCCGACACCGCCGAACAAGAAAAGTTTATTCATGCCGTCACCAATCCGCAACCTTTTAATCCCGCCATCTTGTGGCTGCAACCAAAACCAACAGAAAACCCCTTTTATGTCGAAAATCCGGTTTTTTGGCAACCGGAATTTGTAGATAGACTAGGATTGGAATCTAAGCCAGGAAAACATTCCTTACATCAAGCAGGACATTACTACTGTCTCGACTTTTCCTCAATCTTCGCAGCCTCCACTTTATTAACAATACCGCAGCCATCAAACTAATCTTAGATATGTGCGCCACCCCTGAAGGCGAAAGTGTATTTGCATGGAAAACATTAAACCCATAATTGCTCTTATGCAACGAAGTCACAGGCAAGCGCATGGGAATGCTAATTTCCAACTTAAAACGCTGCCAAATTAAACCATGCGCTGCCGCGAACCTCGATTCAAAAATACTCGCAGAAAAGATACCGCAAACTGCTAATTTATACCAATTCTCGCCTCCAGAAAGCAACAATGATGAGTGTGGGTTTGTTTGCGCTCACCCGCTCGTGTAAGGTGCGTTGCTCAAAGATTGTGGATATTCTTTAAGATTTTTGAGGGCGACGCACCCTACAGCTACTGTTGCATGAGTTTTGAGAATTAGTATTAGTAATAGCAGACTCCCCTTGTACGGTTCAATGATTCTTAGCCAAAGGAGACAAAGCACCTGGATGCTTCGATCGTGTTACCATCAAAAGCAATGCCAACCGCCAAAAAAAGAATCTTAGCTAATTCTGCTAAAATTGTCGCGCCGCAAGGTTATCTTGCTTACATGACCTGCGCCTATTAAACCGCAGAAAATGAACAAGTCAGCGAAGGGATTTTAAGCAAATTCCCCAAAGTTTCGACTGTTAGAGTTCCTTATTTAGAAAAATATCGATCGCACTTGACAGAAATTCCTTGCTCTCGGATGTGGCTACCAGATAAACTAGGAGCAGGAGCTTGCACAGTTTTGTTCCCAAAATACCTCGGAAGGAGAGACAAATCAGCTACCAGCAGATTTTCTAAATTTAGCTCGTTTCACCCTGTAATTATCCGCGTTGCTTGAAAATGATGTTATCTAAATTAGCCACAGCAATTCCGCAACAGCTACACAATGCGATCGTAGCAGTTTTCCCTTCTCTGAAATACAGTAGGGACACGGCAGTGCCGTCTCCCTACCCGATGAAATACAGTAGGGACACGGCAGTGCCGTCTCCCTACCCGATATCTGTACTTCACTATAGACTGCAAGCCAAACGTACAGCCTGCATTTTCCTAATTTTAAGCTTGCTAATATTAAGCGGCTGTCAAAACAGCACAGCACCCGCATCCAAAAACGGCGAACCAATAAAAATCACCCTGTGGCACGGCATCAATCCCCCGCCCAATCGCGACGTATTTAAAACCCTCACTGACAAATTCAATAAAACACATCCCAAAATCCAAGTAGAACAAATTTACATCGGTCAGCCAGACCAACAATTGCCAAAAATACTAACAGCAATAGTAGGAAATGCGCCGCCCGATTTGCTGTGGAATGTTCCCACAATTACCGGAAAACTCGCAGAACTCAACGCAATTCAACCCTTAGAAAAGTGGCTCGATAAATCGCCCCGGAAAGCCGAAATAGACCCGTCACTCTTCGAGTCAATGGAACTGGATGGACACACTTGGTCAATTCCCCTAGCGACAAACAACGCCGCCATATTTTACCGTCCCAGCTTATTTAAAGCCGCAGGAATCAAAGAAGTGCCACAGAATTGGGCGCAATTAAAGCAAGCAGCCCGATCGCTCACGCGAGACACCAACAGAGACGGCCGCACAGACCAACACGGCATAGTGCTCCCCCTAGGCAAAGGAGAATGGACAGTATTTACCTGGCTGCCATTCATGTTCAGCGCAGGCGGCGAACTCAAAGCCGAAACACCTCAAACTCCGGTACCCCAAATAGACAATCCCGGTTCTCGCGCCGCCTTAGAATTGTGGAGCGACTTGTTAAAAGAAGGTTCAGCAATACTGTCAGCACCCGAACGCGGTTACGAACTCGAAAACTTCATCGCCGGCAAAGTCGCCATGCAAATCACCGGGCCGTGGACGCTAGCACAATTGCAGCAAAGCCCGATCGACTACGCAGTGATGCCGATACCCGCCCGATCGCGCCCCGCAGCCGTCGTTGGGGGTGAAAACCTATTTTTAATGAAAACCTCCCCAGAACGAGAGCGAGCAGCCCTAGTATTCTTAGAATACGTTCTAGGTGAAGAATTCCAAACAGCATGGGCATTGGGAACAGGTTACTTGCCAATTAACTTAAAATCGAGACAGAGCCAAACTTATCAAAGCTTTGTGGAAAAAAACCCTGTTTTGCGAGTATTTTTAGAACAAATGAACTCGGCCCGATCGCGCCCCATTATCTCAGGTTACTCCCGCCTGTCAGAAAACCTCGGCCGCGCCATAGAAGCAACCCTTCTCGGCCGCAACCCCCAAGACGCCCTTAAAGAAGCTCAAGAGCGTTTGACACTAACCTTAGATGCAACAGCAAAAGGGAAATAGAGAAGGGAAAATCACAAATTTTTGCTGAAAATTCTCCGTTTTCACGCTTATTCGATCGCCCGACTTGAAACTTCGATTAATTGGTTAAAAATCCCGTTAAAATCGCTCCCGCCTGCACATCTAGTCATCATCTTGGTTTCTTGCCTCTGGCTTACCTGAAAGCTGAGATTTGGCGTCCCTGTTATCGGTTTTTTAGGTATTATTGAAAAATGTTCAAGATGTGAAGTTAAACTGATATATTGTACCATTTTCAACAGGCTTTTTACAGGCGGTATCTCCTGCCCACCACACAAGAAAATTTACTCTTTGTGGAACAGGCCGTCGGATCTCTTAAGCGAGAATGGTGCAATATCTTAGGTTAAATCGAGTTGCTACCCCCCGACGCGAAAAGACACTCGCTGTCGCTCGGTAATAAATCTTTAACAAAAACCCAAAATTAACAGACCGAATGCTTAGCCATGACAGATATATTGGCAAAAAAGGGATGCTCCCGAAATTCATGCACAGATGCGATCGCACAGCAAAAAAAAACCGAACCCTCAACACTGTCACAAAAAATTAGCTCAAAAGGTTCTCCCCCTATCTACCACTCATGACCTACCATCACTTCATAGAAACATTTTTCCTACCCTGTGCCTGTCGGGTGCCGCCTACTGAGACCCCAAGAACCGTCCACCTTTTCCCCAAACGACAATGCAGACAAAGTTCCTTAACGCAATCAAAGGACATTCCTGGCGGTACTTCCTCGCAGTAGGCGCGATCGCCCCGATCTACTATTTGGCGTCGCAATTCGCAATTTCCACCCTCACCCTCAGTTCAGAAATTTACCCCATGTGGCCGGCAGCAGGAATTGCCCAAGTCGCCCTGCTGTTGTTTGGGCGGCAACTGTGGCCGGGAATCGCGATCGGAGGCTTCCTGTTCAGCATGAGCGTACCGTCGGCCAACATCGGCACAGCCTTGATCTCGGCGAGCGCCAGAACCCTGCAAGCGTGGACGGGAACTTATCTGCTGCAAAACATTAACTTTAGCGCCGGGCTCGATCGGCTCAAAGACGTTTTAGGAATAGTCGTGCTAGCAGCATTAGGCTCTACCCTGATCAATTCCAGCATCGGCAGCATCCTCGTGTGCCTGACCGGTTTATCTAGCTGGAGCAATTTTGGCACGATTTGGGGGACTTGGTGGGTAGGAGACGCTATGGGAATTTTGCTCGTCGCCCCGCTACTGCTGACGTGGCGCAAATTGCCCAAAGTTCCTACCCGTCCCAAACAGATTGCGGAACGAGCGATTTGGCTGCTGCTGCTGCTAGCAGTCGGCTGGCTCGTCTTCTGCTCGCGCACCCGCGCCGCCTACGCCCGCTATCCCCTCGAATACTTACCATTTCCCCTAGTAGTTTGGGCTGCCTTTCGATTCGGCCAGCGCTACACGGCCCTCTCCAACTTCATCCTCTGCGGCTTCGCCATCTGGGGCATAGCCCGAGGCAGCGGCCCCTTTCTCAAACACGCCAGCAGCATCCCCCAAGCACTGTTATCCCTCCAAGCCTTCATCGCCGTCATCGCCGTCACCGGCTTAGTCTTAGCCGCCACCGTCGCCGAACGCCACCAAGCAGAAGCCTCCCTGCGCGCCAGCGAAGCCAGCCTCGCCAACGCCCAACGCATCGCCCAACTAGGCAACTGGGACTTAGACCGCAACACCCAGCAATTGCGGTGGTCAGAGGAAATTTATCGCATCCTGGGAGAGCGGCCGGGAACTTTTGAACCCACCCTCGAAGCCTTCTTGGAATACGTACACCCCGAAGACAGAGAATTAGTCAAAACCTCGATCGAAGCCGCTTTATTTCAGCAACAGCCTTACAGCATCGACTACAGGCTCGTACTCCCCGACGGCAGCCACCGCACAGTCTACGAACAAGCCGCCGTCAACTCGCTCTACATCACCAGCACCGTCCAAGACATCACAGACAGAAAGCAAGCCGAAGCCGCCCTGCGTTCTTCAGAAGAAAGATTTTCCAAGGCCTTTCACGCCTCCCCAGTCGGCATCAGCATCTGCACCCTCACAGACGGACGCTTCCTCGATGCCAACGAAAGCTTTTTGCGCTCATTAGGCTGGCTGCGGCACGAATTTATCGGCCGCACCGCCCGCGACTTACAAATGTGGATTAATTCAGAAGACGGGCGGCGGCTCGCCCAGATGTTACAGGAACAAAATTCGATCGGCAACCAAGAAATCAAAATTCGCACCAAAGCCGGCGAAGTGCGCGACTGGCTGCTGTCAGGGGAACTCATCGACCTCGGCAGCACTCAGTGCGTTTTAATCATGACCACCGACATCACCGAACGCTTGCGTTCCGAAGAATTCCGCCGGGCCGCATTAGCCGCCGAAGCTGCAAATAGATCCAAAAGCATTTTTCTCGCCAACATGAGTCACGAACTCAGAACCCCCCTCAACGCCATCATCGGCTACAGCGAGATCCTGCAAGAAGACGCCCGAGACCTCGGTGCCGAAGAGTTCATAGACGACCTCCAGAAAATTAACACCGCCGGCAAGCACCTACTAGACCTGATTAAAGATATTCTCGACTTGACCAAAATTGAAGCAGGCCACACCGACTTGCACGTCGAAACCTTCACCATTTTAAATTTGGTTGAGCAAGTAGTCGCCACGATCGCGCCGATGGCACACAAAAATAGCAATATCCTAGAAATACAATGCCCCGAGGATATTGGCTCGATGCAGACCGACTTGACTAAACTCCGGCAGTCCCTGCTCAACCTCCTGAGCAATGCCTCGAAGTTTACTTCCTCCGGCGCGATTGCGTTCGCCGTTACCCGCTCCGTCGAAACCCCCGCCGAGGCGGCATCGAGAGGCAAAAGACTTGGAGCGCATACAGGAGGTGGCAAAGCTGAAAATAGCTTGTCTCTCTTATCTTCCGCTCAAGATTGGATAGTTTTTACAGTCAAAGATACCGGCATTGGCATGAGTCCCGAACAGTTAGCCCGAATCTTCGAGCCTTTCACGCAAGCCGATTCCTCAACTACTAAGAAGTACGGCGGCACTGGTTTGGGGCTGACGATTACTAAGAAATTCTGCGAAATGATGGGCGGAGACATTACTGCATTCAGCGAGTTGGATAAAGGTTCTACTTTTACAATTCGGCTGCCAGCTATTTTCACCGACCTTTCGATCTCAACCGAAAAGTCTGATAAATAGCTATTTTTTACAGTTGTTATTGTCGTCGGAAACTGCCAAATTTATTAGCCTCCGCAATTTGCTGATTCTTTTGCTAACCGATATGGAGATTTTTAACCTCTAACAAAAGGAAGTTCGGCAACGAGCAATGTAGGGGATGTAACGGATGGAAGGCAGAATGCAGAAGGCAGAAGCAATATAATAACTCATCTTTTAGCCATTAAGAACGTCCTAACCTTCGGACACGGTTGCTATAATTTATCACATTTTATTAACTCATTTTTTTACTATTTTTTGGCTAAGATAGAGGTATGATATGATGTTGTGGTATCTAACCATAATTAAGTTTGCAGTAAGTACGAAAAGTCCTGAAATTGTTTCCGCTTCATCGGAATAATAATTTTTCCAGTACAGTGCGATCGTCCCGCGAGCGAGTGCAAGGCAGCAACCCAAGTTTTGAGTGTAAGTTCACTTGATAAGAGGATATTATTTTTGAGGGTGCTGCCGACATTCAGATTATTGATTTGTTGACAAGCCTTAAAAGTTCTGATAATCAATATAATTAGCGCAGTTGGAAAGATTTGGGATACCAGAGACGATCGATCGGCTTTTCGATAAAACCTGTGATTTGCTTTGCTCGCGTACCTTTACCTTTCCACTAACCCTATAGCTGCCTATATATATTATTAATTAAAAAGATATACTGTAGAAAGTTGCCTACAAAGCGCCAGAAAATATGCACCCCCACCTCCAGCGCCAACTCGAACAGCTTGGTTTAGCCGGCGAATCTCCCCCTCCTACTGCACAGCAGTGGCAGCTATTCTTAGAGCAGGTAAGTTGTAGCTATGACGGAGTTCCGAGTCAGCAAGAACTTCAGCAGCAGGATTGTTTGAACTCCGAGACGGGGGCGCTAAAAGATTTAACCCACTCGCGGCAGTCCCCTCAAGACTCTCCAGCAGCTTCAGAAATCGATCGACTGCGGGCAACTGTCAACAGTTTGGGGGCGGGATTGTGTATCCTTGACGCCAAGGGGTTTGTCCTCTCGGTGAATCCAGAGGCCGAACGCTTGCTGGGGTGGCGACAGTCGGAACTTGCAGGCGTTTCGCTGCTAGAACGCATCGGGAAGCAAAACAAAGGCAAGAAATCCCACGTTTTGACCGATCGAGTAAGTAAAAGTGAAGATAGGCCGATCGCACCTACACTATCTTTACAAGAGGCGATCGCCTCCGGTCAACCTTGCAGCAATTGGGACGACGGGTTTCTGTGCCGCGACGGCAAGATTTTACCAGTTTCCTATTTTTTCAATCCCGCAGTTGAGGGTGGCGAAATATCAGTCTTGGTGTTTTTTGACATTAGAGAACACAAGCGATCGATCTCGATGCTGCAAGCAGTTATAGAATCTACAGATGCTGGAATTCTCGCGGTTGACAGAAACGGCAATGTATGCAATTATAATCAGAAATTTGTCGAGATGTGGGGTTTGTCCGCGAGCCAAGGAAAGTTGAGCCGATCGACCTTCGGCACTGTCAAAAAACTGCTCGAAACAGGATTTCCCAACGCCCGGGAACAATTAAAAGACCCCCAAGGATTTCTCGAAAACGCGATGAAAGTGTCGGCAGATCCAGATACTCAAATCAGCGACTTATTAGAATTTAAAGACGGAAAAATTTTTGAATTAAATTCGTTACCCTCAAAAGTCGGAGCGAACACAGTCGGCCGAGTCTGGAGCTTTCGAGACGTTACCGATCGCCAAAAAGTAGCACGATCTTTGCAGTATCGAGTAGAATTCAATCAGTTGATTGCCAGTTTGTCAACCGATTTAATCGGCCAGCCCGGATCGGAAATAGACAAAAACATCGATCGAGTCTTGGAAGCAATCGCCACATTCCTCGGCTTTGACCGCAGTTACATCTACCTCTTATCTGAAGACAAAACCCGCGCCGACAAAACCTACGAGTGGTGCGCCGACGGCATTCCCGCAATAAAAAAAGACAGCGCAGACAAACAAATAGAGCTCGCACAAATCCCTTGGATCGCCCAAAAGCTCGATCGCGCCGAATGCCTCCACGTCCCCGAAATCGGCCTCCTCCCGCCCTCCGCCAAAGCCGAAATTGCCTGTTTGACAGGCAAAAATGCCGCAGAATTCCTGACAGACTCCCCATCCCTCTGGGCCAATCAAACAGCAACCGCCTCAACAGATTCGATCGCAAATTCCCCAAACACAGAATCAAACCAACCTCAAAAAAATCTGCAATCGCTGATAATTATTCCCCTAATTTGCAGTAAAAACCTCGTAGGATTTCTCGGATTCGACACTTGCAAACCCGCAGCAGGTCGTGAAGCGAAGCTATCCCGTTCCCCGCAGGAGTTCCCGAAGGGTAGGGAATCGATCGAAGAAATATCCACCGTGCTAAAAATAGTAGGAGAAACAATCGCCAATGCCCTAAAACGCCAAGAAGCAGAATTAGCCTTGAGACAAGCCGAAACAAAATACCGCAGCATCTTTGAAAACGCAGTCGAAGGCATATTCCAGACAACCCCGGAGGGACGCTACCTCAGCGCCAACTCCGCACTGGCCGAGATTTACGGCTACGAAACAGTCGGCCAAATGCTAGCCGAACTCACAGATATCAACCGCCAACTTTACGTTAACCCCAATCGGCGCGCCGAATTTGTGGCGCAATTGGCCGCGCGCCGCCAAGTGTCAAAATTTGAATCCCAAATATACCGCCTTGACGGCAGCACGATCTGGATTTCCGAAAACGCCCGCAGCATCTGCGACGAAAATGGCAGCGTTTTATACTACGAAGGCACTGTCACCGACATCACCGATCGCAAACAGGCAGAATCCGCCATGCAGTCGGCCCTAGAAGCAGCAGAATCAGCCAACCGGGCAAAAAGCACATTTCTCGCCAACATGAGCCACGAACTGCGTACGCCCCTCAACGCCATCATCGGCTACAGCGAAATGCTCAAAGAAGAAGCCGAAGAATTGGGCAGTTGCGAATCCGTCCCCGACCTCGAAAAAATCTGCAACGCAGGGAAACACCTGCTGTCCCTGATCGACGACATTCTAGATATCTCTAAAATTGAAGCAGGCCGAATGGATCTCTACTTAGAAACCTTCGACATCCATGCCTTAATTGAAAGCGCAGTCGCCACGGCGAGGCCGCTGGTCGAAAAAAACAGCAACACCCTAGAATTCTACTGTCCCGACAACCTCGGTACCATGCACGCGGACATGACCAAAGTCCGGCAAGTGCTGCTGAATCTGCTCAGCAACGCTGCCAAGTTTACCAAAAACGGGAGAATTGCGATCGGAGTCGAAACAATTAAAAATGAACAATTAAGAATGAAAAATCAAGAGGAATCTTCCCAAATTTTAATTTCCAACTCCGAATTTTTAAGTTTCCGCGTCGCCGACACCGGCATCGGCATGACACAAGAGCAATTGCAGCGAGTTTTCCAACCTTTCACCCAAGCTGACGCCTCGACTACCCGCAAGTACGGCGGCACCGGTTTGGGATTAGCTATCAGCCAGCGCTTCTGTCAGATGATGGGCGGCAGCATTGAGGCGAGCAGCACGCCGGGCTCCGGCACCACTTTCACCGTACTCTTACCCCGCGCCATCAAACACCCGGAAATCCCCAACAACGTCCGCGACAGCACTAGCTCTCCCTGCGCCTCCGGTGTCGGCACGGTGCTGGTAGTTGACGACGACCCGATCTCGCGGGATTTGATCCAGCGCGCCCTCGCTCGCCAAGGACTGCACGTAGAAGTCGCCGGCGGGGGCGAGCAAGCTCTCAGACTCGCTAAGCAACTGCGGCCGGACGCGATTACCCTCGATGTGATCATGCCCGGAATGGACGGGTGGGCTGTGCTTTCGGCCCTGAAGGCCGATCCTGACCTTGCCGACATTCCCGTAATCCTGCTATCCTTTGTTGGCAACAAAAGCCTCGGCTTTGCATTGGGCGCTTCGGACTACCTCACCAAACCAGTGGACGGCAAACGGCTGGCTGCCTTGTTGAACAAGTACCGACGCGACCAAGACGGCGTTGCGGCTAACAGCTTGCCCTGTCAGATATTAGTTGTGGAAGATGACGATACCACGCGCAAAATACTGCGGCGCATACTAGAAAAAAAAGGCTGGGCAGTGGCGGAAGCTGACAGCGGACGCGGTGCTCTCGAACAGCTAGAAGTTTCTCGCCCGCACCTCATCTTGCTGGATTTGATGCTGCCAGAAATGGATGGTTTTGAGTTGATCGCCGAACTTCGCAAGTCGCATTCTGGAGATCCTATACCGATTGTGGTGATTACTGCTAAAGACCTGACGACCGCCGAAAGCCAGCAGCTCAACGGCTATGTCGATCGAGTGCTGCAAAAGGGAGTCTACAGTTGCGATATTTTGCTGCGCGATGTTCGCTCTATAGTGAATGACAGGCTCGATCGCAGGTACGACTCGAAAGGCAAGGAGAACACCAATGGCTAAAATCCTGTTGGTCGAAGATAACGAAATGAATAGGGATATGCTTTCTAGGCGTCTGGCCCGCAAGGGACACGAGGTCTTTATTGCTGTTGACGGTGCTCAGGGGGTGTCGATGGCGCGATCGAAAGTACCGGATTTGATTCTGATGGATATGAGTCTGCCGGTTCTCGACGGGTGGCAAGCAACCCAGCAAATTAAGGCTGCTCCTGAAACTAGCACGATTCCGGTGATTGCCTTGACGGCTCACGCGATGGCGGGCGATCGTGAAAAGTGTCTGGCCGCCGGCTGCGACGACTACGACACCAAACCGGTCGAGTTTCCCCGACTTTTGGGTAAGATTGAAATGCTTCTAAAAGAGGCTATGACATGAAAGGTGACGAGGGCAGCGTGCTGGTTGTTGACGACAATGAGGTGAACCGCGATTTGCTGGCCCGCCGACTTCAGCGTCAAGGCCACGCGGTGAGTGTTGCTGAAGATGGTCTCCAAGCTCTGGAAATGATGCGAAGCGAGCCTTTTGATTTGGTTCTCCTCGACATTATGATGCCGCAAATGAACGGCTATCAAGTGCTCGAAAGTCTGAAGGCGGACGAGAATTTGCGCCACATCCCGGTGATTATGATTTCGGCAGTGGACGATATCGACAGTATTGTCCGCTGTATTGAATTGGGGGCGGAGGATTATCTTTCTAAACCTTTCAATCCGGTTTTGCTCAAGGCTCGGATTAGTGCTTGTCTGGAAAAGAAGCGGCTGCGGGATAAGGAGCAGACGTATTTACGGGAGTTGGCCGAGGAAAAGGAAAAGTCCGAGCGTTTGCTGCTGAATATTTTACCAGGCCCGATCGCGCAGCGCCTCAAACAAGGGGAAATTACGATCGCCGACAGTTTCGCTGATGTAACAGTGATGTTTGCCGATTTGGTCGGTTTTACCAAGCTTTCGGCTCATTTGTCGCCGGCCCAGTTGGTGGAGTTGCTCAACGAGATTTTTTCGGCTTTTGACGAGTTGGCCGATCGCTACGGACTTGAGAAAATTAAGACGATCGGCGATGCTTATATGGTGGTTGGCGGTTTGCCGAGGCCCAGCGACAACCACGCCGAGGCGATCGCAGAAATGGCGATCGACATTCAAGCGACAATTGCTAATATGCGCACTAAGGGCGATCGGTCACTCAGTATCCGCATCGGCATTCATACAGGCCCGGTGGAAGCTGGGGTAATCGGTACTAAAAAGTTTACCTACGATTTGTGGGGAGATACGGTAAATACAGCTTCCCGGATGGAATCTCAAGGCGTCCCCGGCGGCATTCAGGTGACAGTTGCTACCTACGAGCGGCTGCGGGATAAGTACGTTTTTGAGGAGCGCGGCGTGATTCCGGTGAAAGGCAAAGGCGATATGATGACTTATCTGCTTGTGGGCCGAAAGGCTTAATTAATCATTGGGCATTGGGCATTGGGCATTGGGCATTGGGCATCGGGTATCGATAACTAATATCAACAGTTAACAGTCAACAGTCAACAGTCAACAGTTAACAGTCAACAGTCAACAGTCAACAGTCAACAAATTATCAAATGAACGTAAATTCTAATCTTTTAATGTACGCCCAATGGGCGGGAATTCTGACAGCAGTCTTGGCTGTTGTGACAGTGCTGGCTTTTATCTTCAAATGGGGTTTTCGCTTCCGATTGGTAGGAGTGACAAGCTTTATGGGCGTAGTCGCTGCAAGTATATTCGGTCTGGGTTTGGGACTATTTACTCGCACAGAAATTCCGGGTGCGGTTCGCTATTCTTTAGTTTACGATACAGGCGGCGCTCAAACAGTAGTTACCGTGCCACCGACGATTACCGAATCCGAGTTAGAAGCAACGATGCAGCAAGTGGCTGCGGATTTGTACTCTCCAGGGCGATCGGGACGGGGAAGAGACTACATGACAATCCGGGTTCGTACAGTTGTACATCCTGAACCAGGGCTGTCGCAGCCGCTGTTTTTGGGCGAGGTGAGGCGATCGCTCGCGACTCGTTATGATGACAAAATGGCGATCGAAATCTTCCCCGAAAAAGTTGCTATTCTGAAAAAATATCAAGCTTAAAAGTAGTGATTGTTGGGTGCGCGATGTGCACCCAGCCTTTTGCATAGATTCGATCGCTCTTCTTATAATTATCTGGGTTTATCCGTGTTCATCTGCCTTAAATCTGCGGTTGAGCCTATAAAAAACCAAAAATACCAAAAAAAATTATGACTCAAAATACAGAACAACTACTAACAGACCTCACCGATGCCTTTAACCCATTTTATCCATTACCCGCAGGCGACCCGCAATATGTTGACTGTCAAGAAGTGCGAGGAGATGACAATATTACCCTAGACTTGGGCCGCAACATTCAGCGTTCCAAACAGATGACTTATCAGTATCAGTTATACGCCGGACACCGGGGGGCGGGAAAGTCAACCGAATTGCTGCGCCTAGAGGATCATCTAAAAAACCAAGGTTATTTTGTCGTTTATTTCGCTGCTGACGAACAAGATATCAATCCCGAAGATACAGAATATACAGATATTTTGCTCGCTTGCACCAGGCACTTTTTAGAAGCAATTAAAGATGCTGACCCAAAACCTTTGCGCGATTGGATGGAAAGCCGCTGGAACGATTTAAAAGATTTAGCCCTGTCAGAAGTATCTTTTGAAACATTGAACTTAGAGATGCAAATTTCTCAGTTTGCCAAACTGACGGCGAATGTGAGAAACGAACCGAGTTTGCGCCAAAAAATTCGAGAAAAAGTTAATCCCTACACATTAACGCTGATTGATGCGTTGAATGAGTTTATTGTCAATGCTAAAAATAAATTGCCCAGCAAATATTCAAAACTGGTTGTGATAGCCGATAATTTAGATCGGATTGTGCCGTTTTCCAAAGACCTAGGGGGACGTAGCAATCTCGATGAAATTTTCTTAGACCGCAGCGAACAACTCAAAGCTTTAAAATGTCACGTAGTTTACACCGTACCGATTTCGATGGTGCATTCTAACCGCGCTGCTGATTTAAGCAATAATTATAGCAATCCTCCCCAAGTGCTACCGATGATTATGGTACGCAAACCCGACGGTGAAGTTCACCCGCCGGGACTTGCTAAAATGAAAGAGTTGATTGAGAAGCGGGTAAAACAAGTTGATCCGCATTTATCTTTAGAAACAGATTTTTTTGACACCGCAGAAACTCTAGAAGGGCTGTGTTTGATGAGTGGAGGTCACGTCAGGAATTTGATGTTGATGATGCAAGAAGCTATCAAGAAGACGGATAATTTGCCCATTACTGCGAAAGCAGCGAAAAGGGCAATTACGAACCTGCGAGATGTCTACCGCAAAACTGCCGGACAAAATGAATGGTCTATTTTAGCAAAAGTATCTCTTTCTCGTCGGATACTGAATGACGAACAGCACCGCAATTTGCTATTTAGTCGCTGTATTTTGGAATACAGATACTATGACGATGAAGGAGAAATGCAGCCTTGGTATGATGTTCACCCGCTAATTAAAGGCATTCAGGAATTTAAGGAAGCAGTCGCACTACTTCAGCCATGAAACCAGAAGTAATTGATTGGGACGAAGATTTACCACCAGCAGAACCGGAGGAAGAATATCGAGATTTGGTACGCACTATCAAGCGGACAAAAGGCTTTAGCTTGTTATTTGTGGAGTGTTCGCCGGCGCAGGGAGAACGCTGGATTGCTAGAGTTAAAAGAGATATTCCGCAGCAAAAAATTGAGGTTTTGCGGCTGAAGGAATCGGTTTATGATTTTTACAATCTAATTGAAGAGTTGCCAAATCGCGATCGCATCAATGTCCTCTTTGTCCAAGGTTTAGAATATTCACTTTATGAATACGAACAAGAGAAAAAGGATATCGGCTGGGAAAGTAATGATATTTACTCTTACAGTTGGCGGGGAGTGCCGCCTGTTTTAATTAATTTAAACCAGCAGCGAGAACGATTTCGAGATAATTTTAAAATCTGTTTTGTTTTTCTGTTGCCTAAGTTTGCTATTGATTATTTTATTCAGCGGGCACCTGATTTCTTTGATTGGCGATCGAGTTTATTTAAGTTGTCAATGGATAAAGAACTGCTGCAACTAGAATCAATGCAAGCTTGTTGGGAAAGATGGAAGCAAGAAGATTATCTAGCTTTGACTCCCCAAGAACGGAAACGGGAACTGGTGAGGATTCAATCTTTAATTGATGAGGATGGGCAAACACCCGAACAACAAGCTGGATTGTTTTTTGAACAAGGTTTATTGCATGACTCTGCTGAAGAATACGCAAAAGCCCTCGCATCCTACGACAAAGCCTTAGAAATCAAACCAGATACAGACGCAGCCTGGAATAATCGGGGTCTTGCAATGTATAATTTAGGAAGATTGGAAGAAGCCCTCGCCTCATTCGACAAAGCCTTAGAATTAAAACCAAATTATTACGAAGCCTGGAACAATCGGGGCTCTGCAATGTATAATTTAGGAAGATTAGAAGCAGCCATAGCCTCCTTCGACAAAGCTTTAGAAATCAAACCAGATGACGACGCAGCCTGGAACAATCGGGGCAGTGCACTGGGTAACTTAGGAAGATTAGAAGCAGCGATAGCCTCCTTCGACAAAGCCTTAGAATTCAAACCAGAGGATCACGAAGCCTGGTACAATCTGGGCATTGCGCTGGGTAATTTAGGAAGGCTTGAAGAAGCGATAGCCTCCTTCGACAAAGCCTTAGAATTAAAAGCAGATTCATACGAAGCCTGGAACAATCGGGGCCCTGCACTGGGTAATTTAGGAAGATGGGAAGAAGCGATAGCCTCCTACGACAAAGCCTTAGAATTAAAAGCAGATTCATGCGAAGCCTGGAACAATCGGGGCTATGCACTGAGTAATTTAGGAAGATGGGAAGAAGCGATAGCCTCCTACGACAAAGCCTTAGAAATCAAACCAGATAAACAGGAAGCCTGGAACAATCGGGGTACGGCACTTGGTAATTTAGGAAGATGGGAAGAATCGATAGCCTCCTACGACAAAGCCTTAGAATTAAAAGCAGATTCATACGAAGCCTGGAACAATCGGGGCGTTGCACTGGATGATTTAGGAAGATGGGAAGAAGCGATAGCATCCTACGACAAAGCCTTAGAAATTAAACCTGATTTACAAGCAGCCTGGAACAATCGGGGCAATGTACTGGGTAATTTAGGAAGATTAGAAGAAGCGATAGCCTCCTACGACAAAGCCTTAGAAATTAAACCTGATTCATACGAAGCCTGGTACTATCGGGGCATTGCGCTGGGTAATTTAGGAAGATTGGAAGAAGCGATATCCTCCTTCGACAAAGCATTAGAAATTAAACCAAATTCTCACGAATCCTGGAACTATCGGGGCTATGCACTGGGTAATTTAGGAAGATTAGAAGCAGCCATCGCCTCCTTCTACAAAGCCTTAGAAATCAAACCAGATGATGACGCAACATTTTATAATAAAGCTTGCTGCTATGCGTTACATAGTCAGATTGACCAAGCGATTCAGAATTTGCAGCAAGCGATCAATCTGAATCCTGACAAATACCGAGAGATGGCAAAAACTGACTCGGATTTTGACAGCATTCGATCGCATACTCGGTTTCAAGCCTTGATTCAAGGATAGATAAACAGAGTCCAGATTTCCTGGCTAAATCTGGATTCTAAAAAGCTTACAAGCACTTTCAAAAATAGTACAATTAAACTTAAACGACTTACAGGCTCAGACGAAAGAAACCGGGTTTTTGCCGAATCTGGGAGTTGTAACGCGTCTTTTCGTAAAAAACCCGGTTTCTGGCCACTCATGCGTAAGTCCTGAATTAGATACTTCTCGGAGACAACTACTATGCAAGTCACAACCCAAGAAATCATTTATCCTTCCAGCGACGGTCAACCAATGGCAGAAAGCACAATTCAATACGAATTAATTGTCAAAATCAAAGAAGGTTGCGAATCGCTGTTTAAAGATGACCCAAACGTTTTTGTAGCCGCCGATTTACTCTGGTATCCCGTTGAGGGGAGACCAGATATTTCTCAAGCACCTGATACGATGGTGATATTTGGGAGGCCAAAGGGCGATCGCCTTTCCTACATACAATATCGAGAGGATAATATTGGCCCTCAAGTCGTCTTTGAGATTCGCTCCCACAACGACAGCAACACTAAAATGAATAAGAAACTTTCATTTTACCAGCGTCATGGAGTTGAGGAGTATTACCTTTACGATCCAGAAAGAAATGAGTTGGAAGGTTGGCAAAGAATTGAGGGAGATTTAGAAGTAATTGAGCCGATGGAGGGATGGATTAGTCCGAGATTAGGTGTGCGATTTGAGTTGGGAGAAGATGGGTTAGAAATTTATCGACCTAATGGAGAAAAGTTTCTTTCCTATGGGGAATTAGAAGAAGAGAGGTTATTAGATCGTCAGCGCCTACAACAAGCAGATCAAAGAGCCGAACAAGCAAATCAAATTGCTCAACGTTTAGCTGCTAAACTGCGCGAATTGAACATCGATCCAGATAGCATTTAACGAATAAATGCTAAGAAACTGGTTTGTTTGAGAAATCGGGTTTCTGGCGATCGCGGTTATTTGTGCTTTTAACGTAATCCTGTCAGCCCGATCGCCCTTTCCTCTTTTCTACGCAATCAGCCAAAAAAATAGTATTAATCTATACCTACAAATCCCTGCTCTAGAATTATAATGAAAAAAAATGAAAAAGTTCCCAAAATCCTGTAAAATTGCGATAAATAACCAAATAATATCGATCGAAAGCACTCACAGGCGAAAAAGATCGCATATAAAAAAGAAAAGAATCAATTTAACAGAAAATGAGGTAAAACCCCTTGCAAAAATTAGCTAGTATAGAAAAGCCGATCGCTCCTGGGGAAAAACCCATAGAACTCAACTCCCAAAACCCTCAAACTTGGTTCGATCGCGGCAACGCCCTAGAAGCAATGGGACGATTCCAAGCTGCGATCGAATCCTGGGAAAAAGCGATCGAACTCGAACCAACATTTTATGAAGCGCGGTACAACCAAGGCGTAGCCCTCCGAAAATTGGGACAGCTAGAAGAAGCGATCGCAGCCTACAACAAATCTATAAAAATTAAACCCAACCATCCAGAAGCGTGGTACAATCGCGCCAACGTTTTGCGGAAGCTCAACAGACTCTCAGAAGCGATCGCATCCTACGAAAAGGCGATCGAAATCAAGCCAGACTACCACGAAGCTTGGACGAACCGCGGCAACACCCTCGTCAGCTTAGAAAAATTCTCAGAAGCGATCGACTCCTACGAGAAAGCTATAGCCATCAAACCAGACTACTGCGAAGCTTGGTACAACAAAGCATTTACCCTCAGAAAATCCGACCAAAATACAGGGGCGATCGCATCCTACGACAAAGCGATCGAACTCAAACCAGACTTGCATCAAGCCTGGTACAACCGCGGCTTAGCCCTAGCCGACGAAAAACTCTACCCGGAAGCCGTCGCCTCTTACGACAAAACCCTGCAACTGCGGCCGAATTCCCCCGAAGCCTGGAACAAACGCGGCACGGCGATCGCACAAATGGGACAATTTGAAGCAGCGATCGCATCCTGGGACAAAGCCCTCGCACTCAAGCCAAACGACAGCGAAACCTGGTACAACCGCGGCTTAGCCTTCGCCAACTTACAACGCTTTGAAGAAGCAATTGCTTCTTGGGACAAAACCCTAGAGTTGGAGCCCGACAACACCGAAGCCTGGTACAACCGCGCCGTAGCCCTCAAAAAAATTCAACGATTTACCGAAGCCATCGCCTCCTACGATAAAATCATCGCACTCAACCCCGACGATCCAAACCTGTACTATCAAAAAGCTTGCGTTTACGCCCTGGAAAAACAAGCAGGCGATCGCACTCTTAGCCCCGAAGCCTTAGCAACCATCACCGACAAAGCGATCGAAAACCTGTCAAAGGCGATCGAACTCAATCCGAACAAATACCGGAAACTGTGCAAAAATGACTCGAAATTGCGTACAATACGGGAAGAAGTGCGGTTTTTAGCTTGATTTCAGGGTAGCAATGATTGATGGATACCGATGCCGCACTGCAACCTTTTTAGGAAAAACAGCACCACAAACCCCAATCATGCAAACCCTAGACAAAACTCAAGCAAAATTCGCTCAACTCGCAGCCCACCTCAGAGAAATTACCGACATCGAATCAGCCTCGTCCCTGCTGCACTGGGATCAAGCAACCTATATGCCCGCCAAAGGTGCAAGTGCCAGAGGCCGCCAGTTGGCCACACTCAAACAAATATCCCACGAAAAATTTACCGACCCCAAAATTGGCGAACTCCTAGAAGACTTGCGTTTCTACGAACAAACCCTCCCCTACGACTCCACCGCAGCCAGCCTGATCCGCATCGCCCGCAGAGACTACCATCGCGCCGCCAGAGTCCCCGCAGCCTTCATGTCCGCACTCTGCCGCCACCAAGCCGACTGCTACGAAGCTTGGGCTACAGCCAAAGCAGCCAACAACTTCGCAGCCGTCGAGCCCTATCTCGAAAAAACCCTAGAATTAAGCAGGCAGTACGCCGACTTTTTCCCCGGATACGAACATATCGCCGATCCTTTGATCGATCGCAGCGACTACGGCATGAAAGTATCTTTGCTGCGCCCGCTTTTCGCCCAACTGCGTCAAGAATTAGTGCCGATAGTCGAAGCCATCACCTCCCAACCTCCCGCCGACGACTCCTGCTTGCACCAAAACTTCCCAGAATCCCAACAACTAGAATTCACCCGCACAGTCGTAGAACGCATGGGGTACGACTTCCAGCGGGGACGGCAAGACACCACCCTGCACCCGTTCATGACCAACTTCTCCATAGACGACGTGCGCATCACCACCCGCGTCTACGAAGATCACCTGGATCAAGCACTCTTCAGCAGCATCCACGAAGCCGGACACGCCCTCTACGAACTCGGAAATTCCCCGGAATTTGAAGGCACGCTTCTGGCTGGCGGCATTTCCTCCGGCGTGCACGAAAGTCAGTCGCGACTTTGGGAAAATTTGGTCGGGCGCAGCCGCGGTTTTTGGGAATGTTTTTACCCGCAACTCCAAAGCCTATTTTCGCGGCAGTTGGGCGACGTATCCCCAGACGCATTTTACCGCGCAATTAACAAAGTCTCGCGATCGCTCGTCCGCACCGACGCTGACGAAGTAACCTACAACCTCCACGTCGCCATCCGCTTTGACCTCGAATTGGCAATGGTAGAAGGAAAACTAGCAGTGCGGGATCTCCCCGAAGCCTGGAACGAACGCTATAAAACTGACCTCGGCGTTGTCCCCGCCACCGACAGCGAAGGCGCTATGCAAGATGTTCACTGGTATGTCGGTACGATCGGCGGAATGTTCCAAGGTTACACCCTCGGCAACTTGATGAGCGCTCAATTCTACGAAACAGCAGTAAAAATCAATCCTGAAATTCCCGTAGAAATAGAACGTGGCAATTTTACCGTACTCCACGACTGGCTAAAACAAAATATCTATCAGCACGGCCGCAAATACACCGCCGTCGAATTGATCGATCGCGTTACCGGTTCACCTTTAAGTATCGATCCCTTTGTCCGTTACATTCGCCACAAATACGGAGAATTTTATGTCATTTGAGGGATAGCAAGTTCAGATTGCAGACTTTAAAATGACGTAAAAAAAGTAGCCCCCTAAAAAAATGGCGATACTGTTTGAGTATCGCCTAATTTCACAGCGCAAATCAAAAGTCTTAAATAAGGGAGTATGTATGTCGGAACTCTTTCAGGCTGTTATCGCCAGCGACGAAAAAACCGACTTGCGTCAGTTTGTCAGCGATTTACGCGCTGTGGGAAACAAATATTTACTGCGAAACGACATAGTTAACGCTTTTGCCGCCTACTGCACCAAATACGAAAAGCCCGAACAGTTCCATCAATCTTCTCTTTTAAGCAAACTGATTTACTACGTTCAGGAAATTATTCTCGAAGATGGCAGTCTTTGCGTCCTGCTGCGGCCAAAAATTGCTACAATGGAAATACTGCGAATTGCAGACGACTTGACTGTTGAGCAGATGACAGTGCAAGAATTGCTCGACGTGCGCGATCGCTTCGTCAACCATTTTCACCCCCAAGAAGGCGACATCCTCGAACTAGATTTCGGCCCGTTTTACGACTATTCCCCCTCCATTCGCGACCCCAAAAACATCGGCAAAGGAGTGCAATTCCTCAACCGATACCTGTCCAGCAAACTGTTTCAAGACCCCACACAATCGCAGGAAACTCTATTTAATTTCTTGGGCATTCACCGATACAACGGCGTACAATTACTAATTAACGATCGCATAAAATCCCAAGAACAACTTTCAGAACAAGTCAAAAAAGCCCTCACCTTAGTCAGCGAACTTTCTGAAGAAGAACCCTACGAAAGATTTCGATTAGTTCTGCAAATGATGGGTTTCGAGGCAGGTTGGGGAAATACCGCCGCCCGCGTGCATGAAACCCTAGGACTTCTTGACGAATTAATTGATTCCCCCGATCCGCAAACCCTAGAAGCATTTATTTCTCGCATCCCGATGATTTTCAACATTGTCCTAGTTTCTCCTCACGGCTGGTTCGGCCAAGAAGGAGTTTTGGGGCGGCCGGATACGGGAGGCCAGGTAGTTTATGTCCTCGATCAAGCTAAGAATCTAGAGAAACAATTGCAAGAAGACATTCATCTTGCCGGTCTCGATAGTTTAGGCGTAAAACCTAAAGTAATTATTCTCACCAGGTTAATTCCTAACAGCGACGGCACGCGCTGCAACGAACGTTTGGAAAAAGTTTACGGCACCGAAAATGCTTGGATTTTGCGGGTTCCCTTCCGCGAGTTCAATCCCAAACTGACTCAAAATTGGATTTCGAGATTCGAGATTTGGCCTTATTTGGAAACTTATGCGATCGATGCAGAGAAAGAACTGCTGGCTGAGTTTCATGGCAAGCCAGATTTAATTATTGGCAATTATTCCGACGGCAATTTAGTAGCATTTTTGCTATCGAGAAAGCTCAAAGTTACTCAGTGCAATATTGCCCACGCCCTGGAAAAATCTAAATATTTATTCAGCAATCTTTATTGGCAAGAATCTGAGGAAAAATACCATTTTGCACTGCAATTTACTGCGGATATAATTGCCATGAATGCGGCTAATTGTATTGTCAGTAGCACCTATCAAGAGATTGTGGGCAAAGCCGATAGTGTCGGGCAGTACGAATCTTACAATTGTTTTACCATGCCGGATTTGTACCACGTCGTCAACGGCATTGAACTGTTCAGCCCTAAATTCAACGTAGTGCCGCCGGGAGTTAACGAAAGCGTGTACTTTCCCTACACGCGGATAGAAGACAGGGTGCAAGGCGATCGCGATCGGCTCAACGAGTTACTTTTTACCCTGGAAGACCCCGAACAAGTCTTTGGAAAACTCGACGACCCGCAAAAGCGCCCTTTATTTTCGATGGCCAGGCTCGATCGCATTAAAAACCTGACAGGCTTAGCAGAATTGTTTGGAAAAAGCAAGGAATTGCAAGAAAAATGCAACTTAATTCGGCTCTCCTGAGTTTATGGTGTAAAATGTACCTACTAATACATTTACCGTTATGAGCTTCCATCTAGACTATCTAT